>JBPCTX010000238.1:0-4934 GCA_051011455.1 Acidimicrobiia bacterium
CGATGTGAGGGCCGTAGAACTTGTAAGCGGAGGCGACAAGGAAGTCAACGTCCCAGGCCTGCACGTCGATCAGGCGGTGAGGGGTGGCGTGTACGGCGTCGACGTAGAGGAGAGCGTCGGTTTGGCGGACCCGTTGGGAGATCGCCGCGATGTCGGTGACGGTGCCGAGAGCGTTTGAGGCGGCGGTGACCGCCACCAGTCTGGTGCGGGGGCCAAGCACGGGCGAGAAGGCGTCTGGGTCGAGGAGGTAGTCGTTGAAGTCGACCCAGCGGACGGTGACGTCGTGATCGGCGGCAGCCCGCAGCCACGGAGTCACGTTGGCGTCGTGGTCCATTCGCGTCAGTACGATCTCGTCGCCGGGTTCCCAGGTAGCCGCCAGTGCCCGGCTGACGGCGAAGGTGAGACTGGTCATGTTCTGGCCGAAGACGATCTCGTCGGGTGAGGCGGCGTTGTAGAGATCGGCCATCGCCGCCCTGGCGTCGGTCAGGATCGACTCGCTCAGCTGCGACGGCGCGAACGGGCTGCCGAGATTGCTGATCCCCACCTGCAAGGCGGATGAGATGGCTTCGATCACGGTGTCGGGAACCTGGGTGCCACCCGGCCCGTCCAGGTACACGGCCGGCTTGCCATTCTCGGTGCGAGCCAGGGCCGGGAATCGGGGACGAATGGTGTGTGTGTTCATGGCCGGGAGGCTAGCTCCGGCCGCCGCGCCACAATACGGGGATGGACTCACTAGCCGGCCGGTTGTTGGTGGCTTCGCCCCATCTACTCGACCCCAACTTCTTCCGCTCGGTAGTGCTGATCCTCGAGCACGACGAGCAAGGGGCGGTCGGCGTTGTGATCAATCAGCCGAGCACCAGCGGTCTGGATGGTGAGTTGCCCGAGTGGGCCGGTCTACTGGCCGAGCCACCGGTGGTTTTCGTTGGTGGCCCGGTCCAACCGGAGGCAGCGGTCGGGTTGGCAGACGGGGTGGAAGGATCCCCGGTGGCCGGGGTGGGTCTGGTGGACCTGTCGGCGCCTCCGGGCGAGCTATCGGTCCCGGTTCGGATCTATGCCGGTTATGCCGGCTGGGGTCCCGGCCAGTTGGAGGATGAGCTGCGGGAGGGAGGCTGGATCGTGGCTGCGGCCCAGGCCGGAGATGTGTTCGCGGAGACGCCCGGGGCGCTCTGGAGTTCGATCCTGAAGCGTCAACCGGGCGTCACGGCGTTGTTGGCGTCTTTTCCGCTCGATCCAGGCCTCAATTAGGAGCGGCCCTGGTGCGCAGCACCCTGGCCTCCGGAAGCTCGGGGGCGAGGCGCCTGGCCCAGCCGATCAAGGTGTTGGCCATGGCGAGCCGTACCGGATGGCTGCTCTTGTCCGGGCGCCGAAGTGAGCTGCTGCGCAGCCTTTGCGAGCGGTCTTGATTGAGGCTCTTGGTGGACTGTGATTCGATAAGCATTGGATTACTCCGTTTCCGTGGTTGTGTGCTCGTTCAGGTACGTCTCCAACAGCGGTCCGGCCTGCGGCAAAGCCCCGGGCCGAAGGCTGAAGACGTGCTCTTCGCCGATCGTGACCCGGACCAGTCCGGCCGTGCGCAGCAATCGGAGGTGGTGATGGACGGTTGACTTTGAGAGGTCGAGCCGCTCGACCAGGTCACCCAACGTTGCATCGTTCTGGGCGAGCACCGTGAGAATCCGGAGCCGCTTCTCGTCGCCGACGGCCTTGTAGAAGTCAACCAGCCAGGACGGTGGGGCATCCTCGTCCGCCGTGAGGAACTCCTCGGAGACCGGATAGCCGAAGATGCGGAGCGCGCCGTGGTCGGTGATGACCACGAAGGGCCGGATGACCACCGAGGGAATGAGAATGACTGCCTCGACACCGTCGGTGTTGGCCAGAGTGATGCCGTTGGTCGCCCGCTCGATCATCTCGACGGGAGAGAGGGAGGCGGCCAGCGCCCGCTTGGCCCGGGCGTCGCGGTCGAGGAGCTTGGAGACCTCTCCGTCGAATCCCTTCTCGGCGTAGCCCTCGAGCAGGCCGATGACGGTTCCCTTGACCTCCTGGGCGGAGAGGGCCAGCAGGTTGGCCCAACCGGGTCCGCATGAGCAGTCGTCGGCAGCCCGGCAGATGGCGGCGTAGGCCTCTTCGTCCCCGGCGGCGGCGGCGGCGATGATGTCCTCGGGCACCTCGCTCTCCTTGGTGAACCAGGCCCGGGCTATCAAATGGGCCCGGAACGCATCCGGATCCATCGACTTCAGATGGTCGAGGAAGGCCTCAATGGTCTTGGGGGCCGGGGTGTCGTACACCAGCCCGAGCAGCACCAGCCAGATCTCGCCTCCGGTCTTTAGCTCTTCCAGGTCGGCCAGGAACTCGGCGGGCAGCCGCCCCCTGGTCTCGTCCAGCCAGTCCTGGCCGGCTGCGTACTGAGAGGAGTCCTCGGGATTGTCGAGGGCGAAAAGCTCGAACAACAGCTCGTAGGCGGGCGAGGGGTCGATTTCGATCCGGATCCGGCGCGGAGCCGACTCGGTGAAGTCCCTAACTCTCGGATCGGTGGTTGTCATGGCTGGCTCTTTCGTTAGATGAGATGAGAAGCTGTTCGATATATTTCGAATGATATCACATCATATGAAAACTGTCTAGTAGTTTCGTTTATTCCCTAGAAAACTCGAGTTGTCTCGGATTATCGAACCCGGATCCCTAACGACCGGTGCAACTGACGTTGCGACTACCGTTTCCTGCCATGGACCAGGATCTCTCCACAACGGCTCTGTTGGTAGTTGACGTGCAAGCCGGTTTCGATGACCCGGTATGGGGCACCCGCAACAACCCCGCCTGTGAGGGCAACGTGGCTGCTCTGATCGCGAGCTGGCGCGAGGCCGGCCGCCCGGTTGTCTTCGTCCGCCACGATTCGGTGTCCGAGCGGTCGCCGCTGCGCCCGGGCCGGCCGGGCAACGCCTTGAAACCGGAAGTGATTGGGGAGCCCGATCTTCTGGTCACCAAGCACGTCAACTCTGCCTTCTACGGCGATCCGGACCTGCATGAGTGGCTCACCGGGCGCGGCATCACGGGGGTGGCAATCACCGGCATTCAGACCAACATGTGCTGCGAGACGACCGCCCGGATGGCCGGCAACCTAGGCTACGAGACCCTTTTCGTGCTGGACGCCACCTACACCTTTGACCTACCGGCGCACGGTGGTGGAACGGTGACCGCTGACGAGTTGGCCAGAGTGACCGCCACCAATCTGCAGGATGAGTTCGCCGACGTCGTGATGACTGCCGACCTGCTCGGCTAGTGGCGCAGCGCCGCCGCGAATATGCCCGGCAGGTGACGCCAGCCGGGATCGGCCGCGAACCGGGTCAGCCGTTCCCCGGCCTTGTCGGCCCGCCGGTGGGTAACGAACCAGGGTGGCTTGGGTGAGAGGTGGAATTGGCCGTTCCATAGGGCTCTCGGGAACGGATGGAAGGGGGCATGGACCACCGTCTTCTCCGGCCAATCGAACATGTAGGCGTTATGCACCACGCCGATGCCGCTGCCGATTTCATCGTGGGTGTGGCCGGGGAAGGCGCCCCAGGTGGCAGTCGGCAGCAGGTAGCCGGCCCCGGTCCAGGTGTTGATGCCGACGTTGCCATAGTCGAGGTCGGCAATGGCCTCATCCAGCACCGAGCCAAGCTCCTCTTCGGTCTTGGGATGGATGAGGAACTGCGCCCCGAGAGTCCCCTCTAGCTTCTCATTGGCAAAGGCCACGGCTGCCCTAACGAACTCGGCAGGCTGGCGGCTGCCGAGTTTGGTGGTGGCGTAGACGCCTCCGAAGAATTCAGTGGTGAAGGCGTATTCGTCCTTGCCGTCGGCATCGACGTCGGTAATCAGAGTTCTCGGCACCGGTCCGGAGTCGAGGACCTCAGCATGGGGGTGCTTGGCCACCGCGGCCTGTTGTCGATGCTCTGAACCCGGGTAGTAGGCCTCGCGCTTAGGGATGCTGCGAATGACCCGTCGCAATTCGTCCACCAGCCGGTCGCTGCCGCTCCAGTCCTTGGGAAGGACCAGAACCTGAGATGCGATGCAGTTGAAGCCGGCATTGTGGAACTTCTGGGTGGCCAGGTGTTCGGCCTGAAACGCCAGATCGGCATCGGTCCACGGCCCCGGCACGATGAACGTGGGGCCGACGCCCCCTAGTTCGCTGGTGAACGGCTTGTGGATGACCGGTTCGTTGCGAGCGCGGCGGTCGGCTCCGGCCTCGCCCGGTCCGAACACTATGCGGTTGTAGGTGCTGGAGCTCCCGGTGATGTGCAGCGTGTCGACCAGATCGTGCCCGGTCAGGTAGGCCCCGACCCCGCCGTCTCCATAAACGAAGCGGAGGTAATCGTCGTTGATGAGTGCGGCGCAGATGTCTTCGAACAGAGGGCCCAGGTAGTCGTTGATCGGGTTCATCTTGACGATGGCCACCTGGCCCTCAATGAACATCTTGGTCAGGATGTCCAGCAAGGGGATGGAAGAGATGTTGCCTGCTCCCAGGATCAGACCAACGCGACCCTCGGGATCGGTCTGCTTGTAAAAGGAGGCGACGTGGTCGCGCAGATTGGCCGGAGTTACGCCCTCCTGCATCCAGACTTCGGCCCGGTACCCGTTGAGAAGCAACCGGTCGTAGATGTCTCCGGGATAGACGTCGACTACCACCTGGCCCCCGGCCCGGGTGCGGATGGTGGTCCCGGCCAGCACGTCGCTCCCATCGGCGACCGCCCGCAAGCTCTTCTCGAGGGCATTGATGGCAACCAGCACCGCGTAGGGCCCTGAGATCCACTCTTCGCCGGCGAGGGGTGAATCGGGAGGGATGTGTTTGCCCTCGAGGGAGTGGCCTACCCAATCCTCCGCCCGGTCAGAGATGACCTTGCGCATCCCATCCAGGTACCGCAGCTTGCGGTCGACGGCCAGCTGCGCCCATTCATCCTTGGAGCCGG
>JBPCTX010000239.1:0-2648 GCA_051011455.1 Acidimicrobiia bacterium
GGTCGCTGCTCGAGCCGGTCGACGCTCTCATCGTCCCCCCGGAATTGGAGGCGGCCCTCCGGAGGTCCAAACCTGCAAGAGAGGCCTACGAAGCGCTTGGCCAAAGCAATAGCCGAGTTGGAGGGCGGCGAGTCGCCGGTGGCCGATTAGCCCTCGCCTATCGCCAGACCGACAACAACCGACCGGCACGTTTCCGCTTCCCGACCTATACCGAGCAGCGCTAGCGTGCCCAGATGCTGGCCATCCCCACGTTGAACGCGCAGCCAGGAACGGCGACGCGGCCGAGGCGCCTGCGCCGGCAGAGCAGGTGTGTCGGCGCCATTGCCGCCGGGCTGGGTGAGCATTGATGGACGTGACCGACTGGCTGTTGCAGGGTGACCCTGCGATTCGATGGCAGACCATGGCCGACCTCCAGGGTACGTCACCGGTTGCCGTGGCTGCTGAGCGGGCGCGGGTCGAGCATGAAGGTTGGGGTGCCCGCCTGCTCGGAGCTCAGGATGCCGACGGGCTCTGGGCCGGTGGTGCCTGTTTCCCAGCGGATTATCGAGGTGGTGAACCGGGGCAGCCATGGACCGCCACCATGCACACCCTCCAGACCCTGCAGATCCTCGGGCTGGACCCGGCATCGGATGCGGCTCAGCGGACAATCCCGCTGGTAGCGGAGACCTGTCGCTGGGACCACGCCGGCCAGCGCTTCTTCGACGGGGAGGTCGAACCCTGCATCAACGGCCGCACCATTGCAACCGGGGCGTACTTCGGTGTCGACGTCGCCGGGATTGTCGATCGAATCCTCGCCGAGCCGCTCGACGATGGGGGTTGGAACTGTGAGACCGAGAACGGTTCGATCCGCTCGTCGGTCGGCACAACCATCAACGTGCTGGACGGACTCCTCCAATTCGAACGAGCCACCGGCAAGTCAACCAGAGTGGCGGAGGCGAGACACCGCGGGGAGGAATACCTGCTCGAACGCAGCCTGTTCCGCCGCCTGAGCACCGGCGAGCTCATCGACCCGGCCTATCTGGAATTCGCCTTCCCCCACTACTGGCACTACGACGTGCTGCGGGCCCTCGACTACTTCCGCAGTGCGGACGCCGACCGTGATCCGAGGATGGCCGAGGCAGTGGAGCTCATCCGGTCCAAACGTCAACCTGACGGCCGCTGGCTCCTCGACCACATCCACCCGGGCCGTGTTCACTTCCACCTTGAAGAGCCCGAGGGTGCGCCCAGCCGCTGGAACACTCTTCGTGCCCTCCGGGTATTGGACTGGTGGGACAACGCTGCTTGACCTATGGGGCCGTCGGCTCCTTTCGTGGCAGCGTGATCCAGAGAGTGTTCATCTCCAGCTATCGAGGTAGGCCCCTATCCCCCCATAGACTCCTCTGATTCGATCCACACGGAGGAGGGTGCGATGCCGAAGTTCATGATGGTCTACAAGGGTGAGGCCACCGACATGTCAGATATGTCCCCCGAGCAGGCCCAGGAAGTGATGGCCAAATGGGGGGCCTGGATGGAGAAGGTCGGCCCGGCGCTGACCGACATCGGAACCCCGTTTGGACCAGCAGTCTCTGTGGTCGATGACGGCTCTACGGCCACCGCTGCGTCGCTGACCGGATACTCGATCGTCGAGGCCGACGACCTGGCCGGCGCCCAGGGCCTGGCCGACGGTCATCCCTACCTCAGTGAGGGCCAGGGCAACTACGCGATCGACATCTACGAGTTGATGCCGGTCCCCCTCTAGAGCACCAGAAATCCCCGCCGCGTTCAGCGCCGACAACGGTCCTTGGACAGTTGTTCATACGAGGGAATAGACGGGCCTCTAAGAGGTTGGAATGACCCAACGTCAAACAGAGGAAGGGTCATGACCAACCACAGCAATCGCACCGGCCTCGTAACCGGAGCAAACTCGGGCCTCGGCTTTGAAGCCGCCGCCCAACTGGCCGATCACGGCTACGGGCGGGTAATAGTGACGGCGCGCACCGATGAGAAGGCCGGTCGGGCGGCAGCGGATCTTCGCGGCCGCACCGGCAAGGATGTCTTCGAGACACTGGTGCTCGACAACGCCGACCTCTCGACCGTGAGGGACGCCGTCGACGTGCTGACGGATCGTGGCGGCCAGATCGATGTGCTGCTGCTCAACGCCGGCGTCGCTCCCACCAAAGAACTGACACGGGCCGATGACGGGCTCGAGTTGACGATGGCTTCCTCGCTGACCGGACATCATGTTCTCACGATGAGCCTGCTGGAGAGGGGCCTGCTGTCGGCTGCGGCTCGCATCGTGATCGCCGGCTCAGAGGCGGCCCGGGGCGACGTTCCCATGTTCACCCCGACAGATCTCAACGGATTCGCCTCCGAGCACTTCGACGGCAATCTCGAAGCCGCCATTGAGGCTCTCATGCGGATGGAGGAACCGGCCGACTACAAACCGGGCGACACCTACGCGACGGCCAAGCTGTTTGTCGCGTGGTGGGCGGCGGAGCTGGCCGACAAGCTACCCGACGGTATGGCTGTGAACGCGGTGTCACCGGGCAGCACGCCCGACACCAACGCGGCTCGGAGCGCGCCCTTCGTCATGAAGTACCTCATGATGCCGGTCTTCAAGCTGGTTCCGGGAATGTCACACGGAATCGACAAGGGAGCCGGACGCTATC
>JBPCTX010000240.1:0-4967 GCA_051011455.1 Acidimicrobiia bacterium
GCGCATGGCTGAGCCGGGGCTCGATGTTTCAGCAATGACAGATTGACCTCAGGGACACAAGAGGAGGAAGACCATTCAGGCGTCGGTCGTCGCAGGTCTTGAGCTCGTCGAGAGCTTGGGCGGGAGCACGGGAACGCGCTCTCACCCCACCCCCGGCCCCTCCCGCTTCGCTTCGCTGCACGGGAGGGGTGGCGCTCTCACCCCACCGCAACTTGAAGGGTTGCGCGCCTCCCGCTCCGCTTCGCTTCGCTTCACGGGAGGGGTGGTGTCAACCGTTAGGGTGGGCGCATGACAACTATCAGACGGCTCAGCAATTCATGCCTCATTGTGACCACCGACGAGGGCGCCACCATCTTCGATCCCGGGTTCTGGACCTTTGGGTCCGGGGCGGTCGATCTCGATTCAATCGGGGACATTCAGCGTGTGTTGGTCTCACATGAGCACGGCGATCATGTCAAGCCGGAGTTCGTGCGCTGGCTCATCGACAGGGGAGAGGACGTCACCGTCCACTCCAACCAGGCGGTGGCCGACCTGCTGGCACCTCACGACATCGAGGTGGTGAGCGACAGCCCGGCCGGCATCACTTACGAGGACAACGTCCACGAAATGATTCCAAACGGGACGACTCCTCCGAATCGCGCCTACACCGTTGAAGGGGTGTTGACCCATCCCGGCGATAGCTACCAGGCAACCGTGACCGCCCCGGTATTGGCGCTGCCGCTGATCACTCCCTGGGGGACGACAACCAAGTCGGTGCAGTTCGCCCGTGACCTCGGGCCACAGCAGGTGGTGCCCATCCACGATTTCTACCTCAGCGAGAAGGGTCGGGAATTCATCGTCGGCATGAGCAAGAACGTTCTGGCGGCCGACGGGATCGAGCTGATACCACTCGACTGGGGCGAGAGCTACACGGTCTGACGGTGCATTCAGAGGTCATCGAACTCCGGACGGGAGGACGACCGGAGGCCGTCGACATCACCGGCGAAGTGGCGCGGTTTGTCTCTGGCAGGGGTGATGGGATCGTGCAGGTGTTCTGCCCGCATGCCACCGCCGGGGTCGCCCTCATCGAAACCGGGGCCGGGAGCGATGCGGACCTGCTCGACGTCATCGACCACGTTCTGCCCCCCGACTTCCGCTACCGGCACCAGCACGGCTCACCCGGCCACGGCGCCGATCATGTGCTGCCGGCCTTCATCGCCCCATCGATCACCATCCCGGTCCTCGACGGCCGAATGCAGCTGGGCACCTGGCAGTCCGTGGTCTTCGTCGACCCCAACCGCGACAACCCCAATCGAAGAATCCGCCTGAGCTTCCTGGAGGGATGAGCTCTGGATCTGGGAGCACAGGAACGCGCTAACAACCCTGCGGGTTGCCCACCCCTCCCCTCAGCAACCCGAAGGAGTGCGGGTAGGGGCTCGCTCCTAACAAGAGACCTCGAGTGGGGAACCCCTGTGCACAAGAGCACAGGAACGCGCTCTCAGCCCTCCCCTACCCCCTCCCGCAAGCGGGAGGGGAAACCTCCTGCCGTTCCCCTTCGTTGCACGGGAGGCTGATTGCTGATTGCTGATTGCTGATTGCTGACAGCTGATAGCCGGCGGCGGGAGGCCGCCTCACACATCCCTTGCTGAGACGATTACCTCTACCAGCGACGGCCTTCCTTTCACCGCGATGGCAGTGGTGAGGGCTGACTCGAGGTCGTCGGGGTTCTCGACGCGGAAGCCCTCGCCGCCGCAGATGCGGGCGTACTCGGCGAAGTCGGGGTTGACGAGGCTGGTTTGCCAGACGGGGCGGTAGGCGCCGATCTGCTCCCGGCTGATCTTGCCTAGTTCGTCGTTGTTGAGAACCACGTGGGTGATGTCCATCTCGTACTTGACGGCCGTAGTGAAATCGGCCAGGTACTGACCGAAGCCGCCGTCGCCTGAGATGCTCACCACCTTGCGCTCGCCCCGGGTGGCCGCCCACGCTCCCAGCGCGGCCGGGAAGGCGAAGCCGATGGAGCCGAGGTACCCCGACATGATGACGTCCTGGCCGGGGCGGGTCTCGAAGTAGTGGCCATACGCATAGGTGTTGTTGCCCACGTCGACGGGCATGACGGCGTTCTCAGGCACCACACGGCCCATGACTTCGAACAGCCGCGCCGGGTGCATGCGGCCCTGTGGGTCGACCATCCCGGCCCGGCGCGCCTTGGTAGCCCGCCAGCGTGCTTTGCGGGCCGCGATCTCCTCCCGCATCTCCGGCCGGTCCCTGGTGGTGAGGCGTTCTCCCAGCAGCCGGCAGGTGATCCCGATCTCGCCCCACACCGGCACATCGACCGGATGGAACTTGCCCAGCATCATGCGGTCGAAGTCCACCTGGATGGTCGGCTTCTTCTTGGAGATGCCGGTGTGGTTGGAGAAGGAAGCGCCGAAGACCAGCAGCACATCGGCCAGGCCCATGATCGCTGCTGAGATGGGCGTGCCGGACCGGCCCAGCGGACCGGTGCCGAGCGGGTGGTCGTCGGGGATGATCCCTTTGGCTTTGAACGTCGACAGCACCGGGGCGTCGATCCTCTCGGCCAGCGCGATGATCTCGTCCCGGAACGGCCGGGCCCCGTTGCCAACGATGATCACCGGCCGGTGGGCTGCCTCCAGCAACTGCACGGCCTGGTCGAGCTCGGCCTCCGGAGGAGTGATCGTGACCGTCGAGATCCGTCCCTCGATGGGTCGGGGGGGTGGGTTCTCCAGGCCGGGCAGATCCTGGGCATCGTCGGGGAAGATCAGGTGGGCGACGTCTCGCTTGACGATGGCATGCTTGAGCGCCAACGCCATCAACTCCGAAGCGTTCTCCGGGACCAGAACCGTCTGACTCCATTCGGAGACGGCTTCGAAGGCGGCCGCCGTCGGTATCTCCTGAAAGGCGCCTGGCCCGAGCACCTGGGTGTTGACCTGGCCGGTCAGGGCCAGGATCGGAACCCGGTCGACTCTGGCGTCCCACAATCCGGTGAGGAGGTTGGTGGCGCCCGGCCCGGCGATCGCGAAACAGGCGGCCGGGTTGCCGGTGAGCTTGGCGTAGCCGCTGGCGGCAAAGGCGGCGGCACCCTCGTGCCTGATGCCGAAGTAGCGGAGCCGTCCGTCCTCTTCGGCGTGCTGCAGCGCTTCGGCTAGGCCGAGGTTGGAGTGGCCGACCATTCCGAACACTGTGTCGACTCCCCAATCGGTCATCACATCGACCATCTGGTCCATGATCGAGGCCTTCTCCTCGATCACCGGCAGCTCGACGTAGAGGCCGTCTTCTCTTTCCTCGATCTTGAAGCAGGAGGCCAGGTCACCGAACTCCTCAGGGGGAGCGCCGCTCAGAGGGTCGTATTCGTACCCGTGCCAGGGACAGATGATCCAGCCCCGGTCGTCGATCTCTCCGTCGCCGAGCGGCCCGCCCTGGTGGGGACAATGGTTGTCGAGAGCTCCCCAGCCCTTGGCGGTGCGGCTGATGGCCAGGGCTCGTTGGCCGGCGACGACGGTCGTGATATGACCGATCTGGAGCTCCCCGGGATCGATCTTGTGCCATTCCGTCCTGGTGCCGGCCTCATGCACGGTGGTCTCCTGTCGCTCGGGCCGACCCTAGTGGTGAGGGCGGGTGGACTTCCCCGCTACCGGGGCTATTGTTACGCCGTTCCAGGACGTTCGTAGGAGTACCGCCGTGTCCGATACCAGCTTGCAAGCAGAAATTCGCACCGCCTTCGGCAGCGCCGAGTCGCGCCGCCTGCGGCGCTCCGGCAGCGTGCCGGCCACCGTCTACGGACGTGAGTCCGAGGCCCAGTCGGTCGCCGTCGATTCCCGCCAGCTCCATGCCGCGCTTCACACAGAGGCCGGTTTGAATGCGGTCATAACTCTGACGGTCGACGGGTCGGAGCTCACTACGCTGGCTCGCGAGATCCAGCGCCATCCTCTGCGCGGTGACATCACGCACCTCGACTTCGTCAGGATCTCCTTGACCGAGAAGGTGGCGGCCGAGGTCGGTATCGACTTCGAGGGCGTTCCCGTCGGCGTGAGGGACGATGGCGGCATTGTCGAGACGATCCGGGCCACTGTGAACATCGAAGCCCTGCCCACCGACATTCCCTCCAGCATCGCGCTCACCATCGAGGACCTCACCATCGGTGACGTTCTGCGTGTGTCTGACCTCCCGGTCATCGACGGCGTTGAGTACACCGACGATCCTGAGGCCGGCCTGGTCACCGTTTCGGTGCCGGCGGCCGTGATCTCCGAAGAGCCCGAAGACGAGCTGCTTGAGGGTGAGGAAGGCGAAGAAGGTGCTGAGCCTGGTGAAGAGGGTGAAGAGGGCGCTGGCGAAGGCGCTGAGGAATCCGACGGCGAGTAGTAGCGACGGGGCCGTTCTCCTCATAGGCCTCCGCAACCCGGGCGCCCGCTATGCCGGCACTCGCCACAACATCGGTGCCGACGCAGTAGCCGTCGTCGCCGAGCGTCTCGGTTCGTCCTTTCGCTCCGCTCCCAGGTCGATTCCCGCCGAGGTCGCCGATGGGCGCGTGGGTGAGGCCAGGGTCCGTGTGGCGGTACCGACTACTTTCATGAATGAGTCCGGGCAGGCGGTCGGGCCCCTTCTGCGCTATTTCGACCCGCCATCGTTCATAGTCGCCCACGACGACATCGATCTGGCTTTCGGAACGATGCGGGTTCACCACGGGCGCGGCTCCGGTGGGCACAACGGCATCAAGTCCATCGTCGGTTCAGGAGGCAGCGCCGAGTTCTGGCGTCTCCGCATCGGTGTGGGACGGCCACCGGGCCGGATGGACCCGGCCGACTTCGTGCTCCATCGTTTCGACGACGCCGAGGAGGCGGGGATCCTCATCCAGGAGGCAGCCGATGTGCTGGAGGCCTTCGTCGGCGGGGGAGAGGAGGCCGCCCGTCAGGCGGCCGGTGCTCGCGGCGACTCTTGAAGGCACTGGTAACAGGGTCCACGGGGTATGTGGG
>JBPCTX010000241.1:0-2789 GCA_051011455.1 Acidimicrobiia bacterium
GCCTCTCCGCTTTGCCGGACGAGCGGCTGCAGGTTGTCGGTCATCGTGTAGCGGTAGGTCGAATCGTAGTACCAGGCCTTGAACCCCATCCGTCCGCCGAGCTCCTCGTCGACAAACTTCCTGGCGAAGGCGATGCCGGGGTCGAAGCGGCGGTTGTTGCCCACCTGAAGGACGAGCCCCGAGTTGCGCGTCTTTTCGCGGAGCTCCTCGCATTCCTCGACGCTCACACCCAACGGCTTCTCGACAAAGACATGCTTCCCTGCGTCGATCGCCCGCATGCAGAGCGAGACGTGATACTGATCGGCCACGCCCACAATCACCGCTTCCACCCGGTCGTCGGCCAGCATCTCGTCGTAGTCGGAGTAGGCGTATGCAGCTCCAAATTCGGCGGCGAAATCGTCGGCCCGGCCCTGATCGCGACTCACTGCGGCCACCAGCTCGCACCCGGGCTCGGCCACCATCGCGGGCGCCATTGTGCCCTGCACGATGTTGCCGATGCCGATGACGCCCCAGCCGAGTCTCTCCATCAGGACCTGTCAGTCACAGCCCCAGAATCCTGGTTGGATTCTTGGCGAGAATTGCTTCCTTCTCATCGTCGGTCAGCTCCGGCAACCCCCGGACCCAGTTGACCGCGTCGTGCAAGACCATCGGCGCCGGGTAGTCGGTGCCGAGGACGACCCTGTCGATCCCGACCGTGTCGATGAGAAAGCGAAGCACGGGCCCGCTGTAGGTGCAGCAGTCGTAGTAGAAGCGGTCCAGGTAGTCACTGGGCGGAAGCTGGTTGGTGAACCCGTCGCTCGGTCCGAAGGGAGGCGTCATCCCGTCCACCGTCTTGCTCTCCAGCGCTCCGGCCACCTTGTCCATCCGCGCAATGCCATAAGGGGTGTAGCCGCCACCGTGGCCCAGATAAGGTCGCAGGTTGGGGAAACGGTCGATGACGCCGCCGAACACAAGGGTGGCGTAGACCAGGGCTCTCTCGGTGAGATTCCCCACTGCGTTTGGCAGCTTGTAGCGAGTGATTCGCTGTGTCACAACGGTGTCCTGGCCCTGATGGAAGAAGAGGAGCGCCCCCAGCTCCTCGGCGGCAGCGAAGAAGGGCAGAAAGTCTGGGTCGTCATAGGTTCGGCCCATCACGTGGTCGCTGAGGATCACACCCTTGAGCCCCAGATCGACCATTGCTCTTTCCATTTCGGCGACGGCGCTCGGAGTGTCCTGCATCGGCACGGTTGCCATTCCCAGGAACCGGGTGGGGTGAGCGGCAACGGTTTCGGCGATCTCATCGTTGCACTCCCGCTGGATCTTCTTGGTCATCTCCAACTCGTTGCCGTACTGGTAGAAGCCGATGGTGGGCGTAATCAGCTGCATGTCCACCCCGAGCTCGTCCATGTCGGCCAACCGCTCCGGCAATGACTGGGCGAACCTCCCGAACTGGAGCTCACCGGGTCCGTCGTCGAGCCCATACCAGTCGCCTTTGGTCCGCACGGCCTCCTTGTAACGCTCCGGTGACAAGTGGGCGTGCATGTCGATGACGGGCATAGCCGGCCTTCTTTCCTCAATCAGTGGCGTCTCCCACCCCTGCCTGAGAGCGCTGGAAAGAAGCCGATTTCCATGTCAGCGGGCCGGATTATACATTCAGCCCCCGAGCCGAACGAGAGACGAATCATGAGCCAATCTTTCAAAGAGCGAATTCAGAACGGCGAGCGCGTGGTCGTCTTCGCGGTGGGAAGGATGTTCCATCACAACATCGTCCAGTACCTGGGCCTGACCGGCGATTTCGACGGGTTCTGGATCGATGTCGAGCACGGTGGTCTCACCGTCAGTGACGTCGAGATCGCCGTGGCGGCGGGGAGGGCGCACGGGTTGGAGGCCTTCGTCCGGGTCCCGCCCACCGACTATGCGACCGTCACCCGCTGCTTCGAAAGCGGCGCCATGGGCGTGATGGCAGCCCAGATCTTCTCAGCCGAACAGGCCGAGGAGTTCGTACGGTGGTCCAAGTATGCCCCGAGAGGACATCGCGGCCTCAACCCGCTTGGCTACGACGGCAATTTCGGAACGGTGCCTCTAGCCGAGTTCGCCGAACGGGCCAATCGGGAGTCATTCGTGGCCGTGCAGATCGAGACTGCCCAGGCGGCAGAGGAGGCCGACGCAATTGCTGCGATCGACGGTGTCGACCTTCTGTTCGTGGGCCCGTCGGACTTGAGTCAGGCCCTGGGCACCATCGGCGACTACACCAGTCAGGCCAACCTGGACGCCGTGGATCGAATTGCCGAGGCGTGCCGCACCCACGGAAAGCACTGGGGGGCAGTGACGCCGAATCCGGAGTACGCCTCCTTGCTGATCGAAAAGGGCTGCACGATGATCTCGCCCACCAACGACGTGAAGCTGGTCACCACCGGACTGGCCGCCGTCAAGGAGAAGTATCCGCAACTCTGGTAGTCATGGCGCCCGGTAGGTCGCAAGCGGTCTCCGTCCCCTTGCTCTCTTCGGACGGGTAGGTTCAACGTCGTGGGAATGCTGGAAGCTGCAAGAGCCGTCGGCTGGGGAGCGGGGCTGGTGATGTTGTTCGTCCAACCGCTCGTCGGGCTGCTCATACTGGCCGTGGCGCTCGGCGCAACGATCTATCTGGCGAGGGAGGATCCTGAGCGTTGAACCCGGGCCTTTGACTCGCCCATCAGCGAGGTAGCACTTCCCACCGATGGTCGGGGAAGAGACACATGACGAATCCGGTTGACGTGTGTGTCGTTTGGAAGGGTCATGGGAAAGAGTCAACCGCGGCCGCGAACCAGGGC
>JBPCTX010000242.1:0-6125 GCA_051011455.1 Acidimicrobiia bacterium
CTTAATATCGCCCCATGGAGCTTGACCCGATTTCCTTGCGACTGCTCGGCTGTCTGATCGAAAAGCAGATGACCACTCCCGAGTACTACCCGATGACGGCCAACGCCCTGACGGCCGCGTCCAATCAGAAGACAAATCGCAGTCCTGTACGCTTATGGGGAGCCCGAGGTCCTCGACGGCGTCAACCGACTCAGGGAACTGGGCATGGTGAGAGCGGTCCGCTCCCCCGGGGGACGGGCCGCCAAGTACAAGCACGCGCTCGACGATGTGCTGGAGATCGACGGCGAGCAGAGTGCGGTGCTCGCCGTCCTGATGCTGCGGGGAGAGCAGACGCCGGGCGAGCTGCGGCTGCGAACCGAGCGCTACCACGACTTCGCCAGCGTCGCTGAGATGGAGGAGGTCCTTGGTGATCTCGAGCACCGCGACACTCCGCTGGCCCGGCGCCTCGAGCGCCGCCCGGGCGAGAAGGAAGCCCGCTACCGCCACCTGATGGGCAGTCATTCAGACGCTGTGCCGGAGTCGCCAGCAGCTTCCTCGCCGGGTGAGACCGACGAGCTCGAGGCGCTGCGACTGAAGGTGGAGGACCTGGAAGCACGGGTTTCCCGGCTGGAGGAGATCTCCTAGCCGGGGTCACCGCATGCGACGTCTGATCCTCATCTCACTTGTCGGCCTGGTCGGCGCCTCCTGTCAAAGCGGGTCGACCGAGGCGTCGACGACAGTGGCGTCAACTGTTGCCACGACCACAACAACCACTTCTGCCCCGACCACGACCACCAGCACCTCAACGACTACCACAACTCTGACCCCAACCGCCACGACGATTCCGCAGCAACCGGAGCCCGAGCCCGCCGCCCCGTCGGCCGATCGGGAGCTCTCCAGCTTCGCCAGGGGGGCCGTGATCATCGCGGCGGGAGGCGCCGACCTCTATCCGGACCTCCAATCCGAGCCGTATGTCCGGGCCCACGAGGGCCTCGTGTTCCCGGTCGTGGGGCGCGACGGCCAGTGGCTCGAGCTACTCAATCACTGCAACGACCCCGGCTGGGTTCACTTCAGCGAAGCAGCGTTCACGCCTTCCCGCGCCGGCGGTCCGGTAGCGACGGGCATGGACTTCTCCGAAGCGGTACTGGTGGTCGACCCTGGACACGGAGGTCCCAATATCGGTGCGGTCGGACCCAACGGGCTGATTGAGAAGGAAGTGAACCTCGACATTGCCCGCCGCACGCGTGATCTGCTCGAGCAGCCTCACACGGTCGACTGGGAGACCGGAGAGATCCTCAATGGGTCGGCAATCCCCCCAGCGGGCCGGGTGTGGCTGACCAGGCCCGAGGGCCCGGAAGGGGCCGACATCGAAGCCGGCCTGACCTTCCGGACAACGATCGCCGACAGCCTGAATGCCAATGCGCTCATTTCGATCCACAACAACGCGGCCCCGGACGGTCCCTATGACGGCCCCGGGAGCGAGGTGTACCACCAGGT
Organism: Acidimicrobiia bacterium; assembly: GCA_051011455.1. GTDB lineage: Bacteria > Actinomycetota > Acidimicrobiia > Spongiisociales > SHLN01 > SHLN01. The sequence goes on from JBPCTX010000242.1 coordinate 1,477, forward strand.
CGGCAGTAGCGACTCGAAACGGCTCAGTGGCCTGATCCTCGAAGAGATGCGGAGAGGTTTCTCCGCCTTCGATGCCGACTGGGTTGGCGACGACGACGCCGGAGCGAAGGTCCGGGTACGTGAGGACGGCATGGACATCTACGGCATTCTGCGCTTGTCCGATGTGCCGTCCGTCATCGTCGAGGGCCTATACATCTCCAATCCGTCGGAAGAGGCACTCCTGGCCACCCCCGAGTTTCGCCAGGCCTACGCTGACGCCATGTACCGGGCGCTGGTCCGGTTCATCACGACCGATGAGCCCGGTTCCGGTTTCATCGACACCGAACCCTTCACCGCCGGTGGTCTCAGCTCGGGAGCGCCTGTGGACGTGTGCACGGTGCCGGCCCAGCCGGAAGGCTGATCGACGCCTACTTGACCTTCTCGGTCAGGTGGACATCCCAGCGACCGCCTCCGCCGGCGGCCAGATCGTCATAAGCGGGAATCCGGTAGACGACCACCCGATCGTCGAGAAAGTCCGAGTAGGCGAGCAGCGTCCCGTCCGGCGAAACATCCAACCCGGTCGTCTGGTTGCCGCCGACGATGGCATCCAGATAGGCACCGGTGGCGGTGTCGATGACGGCAACCGTGCCCCACTCCGGGCCCTTGATGTAATAAGTCTGAGGGTTGTTACGGCCCCGGTTGGACACAAACAAGACCTTCCCATCCGGACTGAGGTCGATGGTGTTGGGATTGCGGTCGACGGTCGCCAATGGTGAGACCTCATCGGTCGCCGTGTCGACGACCAGGGTGAGCGCCCGGCCCATATCGGAGGCATAGAGGAGCGAGCCGTCCTGATTGCCGACCAGGTGTCGCATCGCTCCCCCGGATCGGTAGAGAACTCTCGACGAGCCATCGGCCAGGTCGAAAACCTGGATCTCGCCATCCCTGAACCCGGCCACATACAGCTTGGCTCCGTCCGGCGTCACGTAGAGGCCGCGGGGGGTGGCAACGGTTGGCAGCTTGCGCCGGACCTCACCGGTGGCCAGGTCGATCTCACTGACGTCGTTGCTGACCCAGTTCGAGGCCCAAAGAGTCTGCTCGTCGGGAGACAGGACCATGACCTTGGTCCAGACGCCGGTGGTGGGCATGACCCGCACAACCTCTTTGGTTTCGGCGTCGACCTCGTACACAGAGGCCGTCTCCATCTGGCTGAGATAGGCCAGGGAGCCGGAGCGGTTGAAGATCACCTCCACCGAGCCTGCCTTGGGAAGCTCGACGGCGGCCAACTGATGACCCGTGACCGGGTCGTAAACCTCGAATCCCGCTCCGCCCAGAAGAGTCACCCAGATTTCGTCGTGGCCGGGCCGAAAAGCAACCTGCTTGGGCGCGTTCCCGGTGTCGAACTCGAGCGCCTTGTCGACAAGTTGGCCGGTCGGATCCAGCCAGAAGTCGAAACCGATCTGGTCGGTGCCCAGGATGACGGTCTCGGTTTCGTATCCGTCGGCAGCGGCCTCCAGATCGACCGGCCCGGCCACCGACCCGACGAAGGGCCCCGACCCGGCGTGCACCTCCCCATCGACATCGCTGACTGCCAGAGAGGCCCCCTCTGGTTGGACCGTGACCGCGACTTCCCGCGGCGGGAACGTAGTGGTCGTAGTCGTCGGCGGCAGGGTGGTCGTCGTGCTGGTCGTTGTCGACGGAGCGGGGCTGGTGGTAGTCGAGGTCGACGGCGATGTGCTCGAAGAGGTTGGACCGGCCGGGGTGAGGTCGGGATCACCAGTGGACGACGAACAACCTGTTGCCACCAGCGCACCCCCCAGGGTGGCTGCGATGAGGAGGCGCCGCACCATGCGGCTACTCGCTGATCGGCACCTCGGGAGGAGCCGGGCGGGCCTGGTGGAGCTCGGCCCGGTGGTCGCGGACCCGCTCGAGGAGGTTGACGAGCAACGTTTCGGTGTGCTCGTAACTGCCCTCGGCCATGTCCTCAGCTTGGAGACGGACCGTCCTTGCCTCCTCTTCGGCGTTGCGCACCAGGATGTTGGCCTCCTCAACGGCCTCGGTCATCACCTGGGTCTCGGAAACCATCCGCGCCGCCGCTTCCTTGGCCCGGCGCAGAATCTCGGTGGCCTGTTCATTGGTCTGGGCTATGAAGGATTCCCGTTCCCGCACCATCCAGCGGGCCGTCCGCAACTCCTCGGGAAGCTGCTCGCGTAGATCGCCGAGCCGCTCAACGAAGTCGTTGCGGTCGACGCTGGCGTTGCCGGACAGAGGCACTCCCCGGGCCTGCTCGACGGTCAGGATCAACTCTTCGACCAGGTCCTGCAGTTCGCCGACGGTGGCGGGAATGTCGTCGGTCTCTTCCTCGACGGCGAAATCGAAGTCATCGGTCATTGGAAACGCTCCTTCAATGCTGCGGCAACCACCGGCGATACCAGCCCATCGAGGGAGCCACCGAACCGGCCAACTTCTTTGACAAGGGAAGACGAGAGGTACGCGTGATCGGGACTGGTGGGCAGGAACACCGTCTGCACCGCCGACAGGTGATGGTTCATCTGCGCCATCTGCAGCTCGTACTCGAAGTCCGACACTGCGCGCAGGCCTTTGACAATCACGCCGGCGCCCTTCTCCGCCGCGAAGTCCACCAGCAACCCGTGAAAGTCGTCGATTTCGGTGTTCTCCCACTGCCCGCAGATCTCGTCCAACATGGCTTTGCGCTCTTCTGCCGAAAACAACGGGGACTTGGACGGGTTGGCAACAACCGCAATCACAACCTGGTCGAAGACCTCGACCGCCCGGGCAATCACATCGACGTGACCGAGGGTGGGAGGGTCGAAACTCCCGGGGACAACGGCGATGGTCATGACCTGCCTTTCCGGTAGATCCACAGCTGGGTGTCTCCGTAGCGGCGATCGTCGGCCAGCGGGGTCGAGTCGGGCGCAGCCGGCGCTGGTTCTCCTGCCCGTCGATGCACCACTATCACTCCTCCGTTCGCCAGGAGGGCGGCCGCGGCCGCGAGCACCTCCTCGACCAACGCTAGCGACAGGCGGTATGGAGGGTCAACGAATACCAGATCGAAGCCGGGCTCGACTCTGGCCAGGAAGGCGCCGACATCAGAACCGACCACCCGACCCTCCAACCCGAGAGTCTCCAGATTGGCCCGCAATGCACGGAGCGCGCCCTTCGATTTCTCGACGAACGTTGCCGATGCGGCCCCCCGGCTGAGGGCTTCGATTCCCAGTGCGCCCGACCCGGCGAAGAGGTCGAGAACAGCGGCATCGACCACAACCGCCCCCAGCGAAGAGAAGAGGGCTTCCTTGGCACGATCCATCATGGGGCGGGTCTCATCACCCTCAGGTCCCGTGAGGCGGCGTCCGCCGGCCGTGCCGGCAATCACCCTCACGAAACGAACAACCAGGCGACCGCGTCACCCAACAGCGCCTGGACTTCGGTTGCGATCTCGGGATGATCGGACAACTCAGGATCATCGGCCACGAGGGCGAAGGCTTCCCGGCGGGCATCGATCAGCAGCCGGGTGTCACGCAAGACGTCGGCTATCCGGAGGTCGGCGGCACCGGCCTGGCGGGCGCCGAACACCGTCCCCTGGCCCCGGATGCGCAAATCCTCTTCGGCCAGGACAAAACCGTCGTCGGTGGCCACCATCGCCGCAATCCGCTCCTCGCCTTCGGAAGTGGTCGGGTCGGCAACCAGATAGCAGTAGTTGGGCCCAACGCCCCGGCTCAGCCGGCCCCTGAGCTGATGAAGTTGCGAGAGCCCGAACCGATCGGCATCTTCGATCACCATCACTGTGCTTTGAGGGATGTCGATGCCTACTTCGATGACCGTCGTCGCCACCAGCACATCCAGCTGACGGTCGCGAAACGATGCCATCACACTGGCCTTGTCGGCAGGAACCATCTGACCGTGAAGCAACCCGACTCTCAGATCGGGTAGGAGGAGGGTGAGACGCTCCCACTCGGCAGTAGCGGAGGCAGCCTCCACCTTGATGGAGTCCTCCACCAGCGGGCACACGACAAACGCTTGATGGCCGGCGGCTGCCTCCTCCCGGATTCGCTTCAGCCACAGCTCCTCAGCGGCCGGGTCCTTGCCGAGAGCGACCGTCTCCACCCCGGGGCGCCCCGGTGGCATCTCGTCCCGCCCGATCGAGCTGACGTCCAGGTCCCCGTACAGGGTCATGGAGAGTGTGCGCGGGATCGGGGTAGCGGTCATGATCAGCAGATCGGGCTCAGCCCCGGCACCCTTTTCCCGCAGTTGGACCCGTTGATGAACACCGAACCGATGCTGCTCATCGACCACTGCCACTCCCAGCCGGTTGAAGTGGAGGCCTTCCTGGATCAGTGCGTGGGTGCCCACCACGATGTCGACGGAGCCCGCCCCGATCTCCTCAATCAGCTCGGCCCGGGTGATCGAATCCCGGTAGTTGACCTCGGCGTTCGAGCCGGTGAGCAGGGCAAGCCGGACGGGCCGCTCGAAGTCGGTTTGGGTGAAGAGGCTTCCCATGCCGCCCGCCTCGAGGGGCGGAGCCATTCCTGCTCCCGCCAGCAGGGCACCGATACTGAGGAAGTGCTGGACGGCCAGGACTTCGGTCGGCGCCATCACCGCCCCCTGATATCCACCGTCGGCGGCAATCAACATGGAGGCGACCGCCACGA
>JBPCTX010000243.1:0-28558 GCA_051011455.1 Acidimicrobiia bacterium
CTATGAGATGGGAGCGACCGCTCGCACCATGCTCGACCAGATCAAAGCCGGCCAGAAGCTCGGGTCATCTTCTGTTGTGCTGCCGACCGAGCTCGTAATCCGGGCCTCGTGCGGCTGCGAGGGTTGAAGGGGCCGGAGCGCGGCACACCGCAGGCCACTTCGGTATGGTCGGAAGACGCGATCAGGGAGGTACACGCTCATGTCCGTCGAGGTAAACAAGGAGTTGACGCTCCGGTTCTACGACGAAGCAATCAACAAAGGCAATCTCGATCTGATTGATGATCTGGTAGCGGCTGATTTCGTTGAACATGAGGGATTCCCGGGACTCCCGACCTCAGGGCCGGAGGCCCCCAAGGCTGCCCTCGGGTTGTTCATGGCTGGTTTCTCGGATTTGAATATGAGCGCCGATGACGTGATCGCCGAGGGCGACAAGGTGGTGGTGAGAGGGACCATGTCGGGTACCCATACCGGAGAGTTCATGGGCATCCCAGCCACCAACCAGAGCTTTTCGATCCAGTTCATCGACATCCTCGAGATCCGTGATGGAAAAGCCATTGCCCACTGGGGAGTGACAGATCAGGCCGCCATGATGGGTCAACTCGGCCTGGCTCCTGAGATGTGAACGCGTCCGACACTTGACTGCGCGGGGCCGTCCTTTTGGGGCGGCCCCGTGCCACGTCATGAACGACTGATCGCCAGTCGCGGCTGCGCCGCAGTCGGGTTACCTATCCAGCAGCCACTTGCCCCCGAACCAGAGGATCAGGGCGGCGACCGTGAAGGTGACCGCCACCATCCAAGCACCGAACAATGCTGAGATGAGGCCGATGCCGGCGATGGGGGCGGCCAGCAGAGAGGTCAGGGTCGCCAGCAAGGTGGGGATGGTGGCGCCGCTCTGTGCCCAGTCCGGTTCTCGCACGGAAGCGGCTAGCGAGGAACGGTGGTGCGCTTGAACTCGTTGAGACGGGTCCAGTCCAACATTTCGAGGACCTTCTCAACGTCGTCAACCGAGTGGCGCTCCATCAACCGGACGAACACGGCTTCATCGGCGTCGATGAATGTGGGGACCCCGAACACCGACCAGCGTTTTACCGCCTCAGTGTGCAAGGTGCCCAGTTCCTCCCATGGCTCCCCGGTCGCGACCTGGGCGGCAACTGCATCGGGATCGAGGCCGACCGATTGGCAGACTTCCCTCAGCGCCGCGACGTCGTTGATATCGGCACCCTCGTCATGGCGGGCAGAGAACAGGGCGAGATGGAAGGCGCCAAAGCTGCCGGGCTCGATTCGCCGTACGGCCAGTGCCCAGACGTGAGCAAGGACGCCTCGGGTTCCATCTGCCCCGGCCGGCCGATCCCACACGGAGTCCTCGCCGTCCTCGATGTGAACTTCGGCCAGTGAGAAGGGAGTGAACGTGACGTCCCAGTCCTTGCCGCCGTCGATGCCTTCGAGGACGGCCTCGTTGGCGATGCGGGCGAAGGGACACAGGTAGTCGTAGGTGATGGTGAAGCGTCTTGTCATATCTTCCTTTGCTGCCGGCACCTCAAGGGGTGGCGGATCATCTCGTCACGGGCGAGGGGGTGTCTTCTCACGATGCTCGACCTTGCCGTCGGCGTGCAGCGCGAATCTGCCCTCCGAGCGGGCGTGAACCGGATCGGGTCGGGACCAGGGCCAGCCACCAAAGCCGGTGGCCCGATAGTCGACGAAGGCCTGCTGCAACTCCTCGGGGGTGTTCATGACAAACGGCCCCATCTGAAAGACCGGGGCCCCAATCGGCCGGCCCTGGAGCAGCAGGAACTCCACGTCCTCGCTGCCGGCCCGGATCGGGACCTCGAACCCCGGATCAAGCCGCACAGCCTCCTGGGTGGCCACCGCACTGCCGGCAACGTCGGCTCCCGAGCCGACGAAGCAATAGAGCATCCGATTGGTCCCAGGCGAGGCGGCGGGCAGTGCCCAGGAGCTTTCGGCCGGCAACTTGATCAGCCAGATCGCCAGGTCTGATTCGGGCTGGGACGCCCAGGAATCGGGAGGTGCCGCCGGCGAGGTCTCATCCGCCAACCGGCCGGCGATGACGTCGACCGTGGCACCGCCGGGGAAGGTAACGGTCGGGATCTCCTCGCTCCACAGCATGGCGAAGTAGGCGGGCACCATCTTGGAGTCGGGCGGCAGGTTCAGCCAGATCTGGAACAACTCCATGGTGTTGGTGGAGTCCGAGTGGATCAGAGGGAACATCTCTGCGTGCATGATCCCCGACCCGGTGGTGAGCCATTGCACGTCGCCCTCGCCGTAGCGGGCTGTGGCTCCGAGAGAATCGGAGTGATCGACGAAGCCGCGACGCACCACGGTGACCGTTTCAAAGCCGCGATGGGGGTGCTGGGGGAAGCCCGGGATCTGGTCGCCGTGGTACATGCTCCACCCGTCCTGGTAGGTGAAATCGGTTCCCCGCGGCCTCCCGGCCAGGAGCTCAGCGGCCGGACCCTGGTGGTCCTGGCCCTCCGGATACCGGTCGAGGTGATGGACGGTGAACAGGAAGGGGTCGATGCAGGTCCAGGGAAAGCCGAGTTCGAGTTGCTCGAGGATGGCGCTCATGGCCGTCACCATAGGCCGTCGGCCGGGCAAGACACCTAAGCTCGCCGAATGAACGACACCACATCTCTGGTTGAATCCCTGCTTGCCGCCAAGCTGTATCTGTCGCCCCAGGTGGCAGGCGATCAGCTGTATTTCGTAGCCAATATCACCGGCCGCATGAGTCTGTTCGCTATGCCGCTGGCCGGGGGTGAGCCTCGTCAGTTGGTGCCGGAGGACCTGGCTCTCCCCAGCCCCAAGGTGATGGGCTCAGAGCCGTTTTCCGTGCTTCCCGAGTTGGGCAAGATCGTGCTCACACTCGACAACCACGGAGACGAGAACTATCAGCCACACGTGATCCCTATCGACGGAGGCGTGCCGGAGCCCATTTGGGGCGACCGGTTCGAGGGTCAGCAGGTGTTCTCCTTCATTGATCGCCAGGATGCCCGGCTGGTGATGGTGGTTTCGCCACGGACTGATCCCAACTACGCCAGCTTCATGGCCGACCTGGCAACCGGGGAGATGACCGATCTGGGGACCTCTCCGTATGGCAACTTCCCGATCGGCCGTGACGAGACCTATGAGCGCATGGCCGTGGTGGACGGCTACACCGCCGGCGACTCCGTGCTCTTCCTGTGGGAAGCGGCCACCGGGGAGCGGCGCCTGTTGACGGGTATCCCCATCGACGAGCGGGGTGAGGATCCCGTTGCTCCATCCGGTTTCGGCGATGGCCACGTCCGCGACGACGGGGTGCTGCTCATGACCGCCTTGTTCACCGACACCGGTGGACTGTGCCGGGTCCCGCTGGCGGGCGGCGATCCGGTTGAGGTGCCGATCACCGGGGTGATGCACCAAGGAGAGGGCGAGCTCACCGACATGGCTCACCTGGATGGGGATCGCTATCACCTCCGGTACAACATCGACGGCTGCTCATACGGCTACGAAGCGACTTTCGATCCGGCGGCCGGATCGATGGCTATTGATCGAGTGCTGTGGGGGGCAGGTGAGCTCGACAGCGGGGTGGTACAGGCCGCGTCCTACGATCCCACCAGCCAGACGTGGGCGCTCGCCTTTTCCACTGCCACCTCGCCCGTGCAGCTCTACACGATCAACCAGGACGACGAGGTGCGAAGGCACACCGATGAGGCGATCGAGGGGGTGGCGGTCGAATCTCTGTCGGCAGGTCAGGATGCCTCATACGCCTCGCACGACGGAACCCGGGTTTCGGCCCGCCTCTACCTTCCATCCGAGGACCAGGCAGGGCAGCTCCCCGTCATCTACTACGTGCACGGCGGACCTCAATCCCAGGAGCGGCCCGACTTCACCTGGTTCTCGATGCCGCTCATCCAACTCCTCACGCTGCCTGGGTTTGCAGTGTTCGTTCCAAACGCTCGTGGCTCAACCGGGTATGGCCAGGCGTACATGAAGCAGGTTGACCGTGATTGGGGAGGCGACGACCGTCTCGATCATGCTGCCGCGGTCGAGATGCTGCGAGCAGACGATCGCCTCGACGGCGACCGTATAGGCGTGATGGGGCGCAGCTACGGCGGCTTCATGACGCTGACATTGCTGGGGCGTCATCCCGACCTGTGGGCGGCCGGGGTGGACATGTTCGGCCCTTACGACCTGTTCACATTCCTGGATGCTCTTCCGGAGACCTGGAAAACCTATATGTATCTGGCGATCGGACATCCCGAACAAGACCGTGAGTTTCTGCTGGAGCGCTCCCCCCGCACCCACCTGGATGCGCTGGCCGCTCCCTTGCTGGTTATCCAGGGTCGGAACGATCCTCGGGTGGTGGTCGGTGAGTCTGATCGGCTGGTCGATGAGCTTCGGGAGAAGGGTAAGGATGTCGAGTACCTGGTTTTCGATGACGAGGGCCATGACATGGTCAAGCACCACAACAAGGTGAAGGCCTACGTGTCGATCGTTGACTTCTTCCGGGAGCGCCTGGGGGTGGGGGGCTAGGAGCCCTGCACCCAACCGGAGGGCACGTATCCGACCCGGCCATCCAGCTCAATGGTGGCGACGGTGCCGTCGTCGGCCACAACCGTGACCTCGCGGCCGGCCTCGGCGGAGATGAAGTCCATGGTGACGGTGCGGGGGCCGGGGTTGTGGCCCTCGATCACGGCGACCAGATCGAGCGCTGAGGCAGCATCGAGCGAGACCGGGATGGTGGGTCCGAAGGTTCCACCGTCGTCCAGGCAGGTAGTCGGGCAGCTAGAGGCATCGCCCTGGGGTGCGGCGCTGCCGGGTCCGGCCAGCATCAGCACCGCCAGGGCGGCGGCGACGAGGCCGAGAACAATGGTGGTCGGACGGTGGCTGGTGGTTGAGCGGGTTGACATGGGTTCCTCCTTGGTTTCTCCTAAGAGGTGGCATCGACCCCGGCCGCCTTTGCCCGAGACACATTGGAAACCCGCGCGAGCGGGCTAATCCATATTCACTACCCCGCTATTGCGTAGCGGGACTAGTCACCCAGACGCCGGAACCGGCCGTACAAGAAGTGTTGGATGGCGCCGCTCGGTGTGTGGTGGGCTTCCTCCTTGAAGACGACCGGCTGGAACTTCTCGCCCAACTGGGCGGCCAGGCTTTCCTGGCTGTGTCGCTGCACCGGAAGCCCGCTGCACTTCTCAGGCCCATCGAGTGCGAAGCCGGCGATGATCACGTGCCCGCCGCCGGCTACCGCCGACTCGATCTGTTGCACGTAACGGTCCCGGTCCTGCTGATCGGTCAGGAAGTGGAACACGGCCCGGTCGTGCCAGACGGAGTAGGAGCGGTCGAAGTCGTGAACGAGGACATCGGCGTCCAGCCAGCGAACATCGCGAGCGCGGGGCCCGAGCCGCTCCTGAGCATGGGCCAGTGCGGCCGGTGCCAGATCCAACACAGTCAGGTCCGTGAAACCAATGGCCTGCAGGCGGTCGACCAGGTGGCTGGCTCCGCCCCCGACATCGATGATCGGTTCATCGGGGCCGATGCCGGTCTCTTCGATCAGAATCACTGATCGTGCCGGATTCTCCTGATACCAGCTGACCGAAGAGGGGTCACGGTCGTGGTAGACGGATTCCCAATACTGACGCCTGGTGCTCATCGCCTCCCCATGTTCCCAGGTCGCAGGACCTTGCGCTCATCGGGAGGCAGTCTTTTGAGGGCGATAGCCTGGCTGGATGAGCAAGTGGCTGTTGTCGTTCGATGTCGCATCGGTGCTGGTGTTCGTAATAGCCGGCCGCTCCAACCATGGCGCCGAGGAGACCGTGGCGGGAGTGCTGCACACTGCCGGACCGTTCTTGATCGCGCTGGTAGTGGGTTGGGTGGCGACGCGAGCCTGGCAGGACCCGGCCTCGTTGCGGACTGGAGGCGGCGTTCTTGCGGTCACAGTCCTGGGAGGGATGGCACTGCGCCGCCTGGTCTTCGACGACGGCATCCAGCTGTCCTTCGTGCTGGTAGCCACCGCCTTCTTGGCCCTCATTCTGCTCGGATGGCGGTCCGGCGCCCAGTTGGCCGGCCGGCGCCAGGCGGCTGGAGCCTGAAGTCAGATTTCGGTGAAGGCAGCCGTGGCGAATCGGAACCAAGTCTGGCGGGTGTGAGCCCACGAGCCGTCGACCATCCGGCTGCGCATGATCCTGAATTCGAAGCCCGTCTCCGCGGGCGGAAAACCGACGTTGATGATGGGCCACTGTTCCTGGGTGTGGCCGGTCAAGTCGAGATGAAGGTCTTGAACGTCCGCGAAGACCGCTCTGATCCTCCGGTCGATGGGCTGGAGTCGTCCGCCGTAGTTGTAATGGGCGAACTCCACCTCCACGTCGAAAGCACCTGAGGTGTGGTGGGCGATGTCGGTGGCCTCGGGGCCGTCGGCCGTGAAGTGGTCGTGTGAGCGGATGGTGACCGACTGGATGAACCCATCGTGGAAAGCGTTGAATTGCTCCACGATGTCATGGGCATCCTGCGGGGTCTGGAGTTGATGGCTCATGAGGGTTGCACGTCAGACCAGGACCCGGACCGCGGTCGGCTCCGACTTTCCTTTCAGTTCCAGCAACCGAGCCTCCAGCTTGGATGAGTCGAAGTCGGCTGCCCGGCACGCCGCCTCGCTGATGATGGCCTCGCCCGGACCGGCGGCCGCTGCCAGACGGGCTGCAACGTTGACGGTGTCGCCCAGAGCCGAGATCGTGACCAGGCGTCCAGATTCGCCTACCGCTCCGATGTAGGTGGGGCCAGAGTGAACTCCGATGCCGATTGGTATCTCCAACGGGGTCGCCAGCAACTTGCCAGCGGTTTCAATGGTCCGATGAATGAAGTGAGCTCCGGCGAAACCTTTTACGAAGATGGCGGTCACCTCGTCGCCGATCAGCTTCTCGATCAGAGCTCCTTCGGCGATGAGGACCTCCCCGGCCCGGCGATAGAAGTCGTCGATGATCCTGGAGAACTCGGCCGGAGCCATGCCCTCGGCGATGGCGGTCGATCCGCGGATGTCGGCGAACAGCAGCGCGGCCTCCACTTCTGCTCCACCGGGGTGCTCGGTGCTGAGCAACTCGCAGTCGTTGCAGAAACGCGGATTGAGGGCCGATCGCTTCAAGCCCCGCAGCTTGACCAGCGCTCCCCCCGGACCGGCGAATGGCGCCAGGCAAAGCTCGCAGCGGGGGTTGCTGGGCAGCCACCGGAACAGCCAGCGCAGCCGCTTGAACTCGTCCCCCTCCTCCAGGATGCGCTCCCACGCCTCACTGTTCTGGTTCGGTTCTGACATCCCGTGGAGCCTACGCGGGGTCAAAGGCTTCAGCGCAGTGTGTCTCTCCCGCGTCTTCCTTCCCCTCGAGGGGAAGGTGGCAGCCGCCCGCAGGGCCGATGACGGATGGGGGGAGGGAGATCTCAGCAACTGCTCAGCAACCCGCTTCTGGCTGATGGCCGATTGCTGACGGCTGATAGCTGGTGACCGATGGCCGATGGCCGGCTACCCGGTCTTCCGCCCGGTTCCGAGCAGATGCGGGCTGACTCCCATGATGTCTGGATCGGAGTCGGTGAGGGCGACCATCTCGAGGATGATGGCGCGGCTCTCCTCATCTGCCCATCGGTCGTCGAAGTCCGGCATTATCCAGCCGACACCCTCAACCGCTCTGATGTCCACCTGGGAGAACCCGGCTTCACCGAGTTCGGTCCGCAGGTCGTCGGGGCGGTGGAAGTAGGCAGTGGTGAAGTAGCCGGAATTGCCGGTCGGGTTGCGGTGCTGGCCTTCCGCCAGGTCTCGATCGACGATGGTGCGAAAGATCGGGTCGGCCAGCAGATTCCCCCACACCTTGGCAGGGAAAGAAGTTTGGCGGCGGGTGGTGGCCGCCAAAACGACTCCGCCGGGTCGCAGCACCCGGCGTGCCTCTTGCAGGCAACCGATCCGGTCGGCCGGTTCGGTCAGGTGGTAGAGCGGACCGAGCAGGAGTACGGCTTCCACTGAGCCATCTGGGAGGTCAATCGCTCTTCCATCTCCGACCGCAACGGACGCCAGGGGAGTGGCAGAGTCGGCCGAGGCGCTGGTCGCGATCTCAATGTGGCCGGGCATCGGGTCCCGCAGATGCACGGTATAGCCACCGGCGGCCAGCCAGTGGGCGTACGCGCCGGCCCCGCCTCCGATGTCGGCTACCTCGGCCGGCGGCGCCGGCAGCTGGCGCTCTATCAGCACCCGCGTGCGCGCTTCCTCGAGAGGACCATCGCCCCGCGCCAGGCGTTCTTCCTCGTTGATCAGGCTGTAGTGGTCGAAGATCTCACCAGGGATTTCGGGATTCGCCATGCTCCATGTTGCCATTTCGGCCCCATGGGCAGTCAATTCCCATGCGTCATCTCTCAGATACTGGAACGATCTCCTCCAGATTCTTCCTAAAGAGGCCGGGTTGGGATGGCGAAAACTGGTATATGGCATCCAACCGGATCGACCGTGAGGTCGACGATCGATCACAGCCACTCCCTCCGGCCACCGAGCGGGCCTTCGTCACCCTCGTCCAGTGGACGTCCTTGGCGTTTGCGCCGGTCCTGGGGTTGGTGGCCTGGCTCAACCGAGACGTGCCCCTGGCCGCGGCCGCAGTGGTGTCATTCTCAACGGGAATAGTCGCCTGGCAGCAGCGCATGAGCGGGCATCACCGTCCGGTCCGCCTGGTGCTGATGGTCGTCGGACTCATGTCGGCCCTGGTCCCGCTGCAATCGGCCGCCGTTGTCGGCAGCATGATGATCGCCGTTGCCGCCTTTGCCGCCGTTGGCACGCTCTTCATCAGTCGGCGCTACTTCCTGCCCTATGTCTTCTTCCTGGCCGCGGTCTGGACCGCAGAGCTGGTGCTGCTCAACGATGCCTTCCTACAGGAGAGCGACACGGTCTCAAACGGCCAGGAGCACAACATCTTCGGGCTGGCGATCCAGCTGGCCGTCTTCCTGGTGGCGGTCTTCGCCCTCAATGCCATCAAGCAGGCGGTCGGGTCGTCCGGCAGCCGCTACCAACTGCTGTTCGATATGGCTCCGATCGCACTGTGGGAGGAGGACTTCACAGAGGTGGGGGAATGGCTGACTGAGCTCCGCAACGATGGGGTTTCCGATCTCGCCGCGTACCTGGATTCCAACCCGGAGCAACTGGGAGCAGCCATCGAGCGGATCAAGGTGACCGACGCCAACCAGGCCGCCGTCGACCTGGTGGAGGTCGAGGATCGCCACCAACTGCTCGGACATATGGCTGCCGACCAGGCCGCGGCCGAGTCGGCCGCCGCCTTTCGGTCGCAGCTACTGGCAATCTGGGAGGGTCGCAGCCGGGTCTCGATCGAGTTCATCGGCTATTCGGCCACCGGCCGCCGCTGGGACGGAGTGTTGTTCTGGCAGACGGGGACCAACCTGGAAGGTCTGGACCTCAGCAAGACCATGGTTGCCATGCTGGATGTCAGCGCCGCCAAGGAGGCCGAGCGGCAGCTGGCCGCGGCCCTGGAAGCGCTGGAAGCCAGCGAGCAGGAATTCCGATTGCTGGCCGAGAACTCAACCGATCTGATTACCAGGCACACACCGGGAGGCGAGTATGTCTATGCGTCACCGGCCGCTGCCAGTTTGCTCGGTTACCAACCCGAGGAGCTGATCGGCACCGCCGTCTATGACTACATCCACCCCGATGATCGGTCTGCTCTGGCTGGTCTGCGAGAGGACAACGCCGGCGAGCCCGATGTGCAGACCGTCCAGTATCGGATTCGCCGCAGGGGCGGAGACCACATCTGGTTCGAGACCACCAGCCATTCGCTGCGAGACCCCGATACCGGCCAGATCATCGAGATTCAGACCTCCTCGCGCGACATCACCTATCGCAAGGAAGCCGCTCTCGAGCTGGAAGCTGCCAAGGAAGCCGCCGAGAAGGCGACGGCTGCCAAGTCGCAGTTCCTGGCCGCCATGAGTCACGAGATTCGGACGCCGATGAATGCCATCGTCGGTATGACGGATCTGACTCTCTCAACGGAGTTGACCGCCGAGCAACGCGAATACCTGGGCACGGTCAAGTCGGCAGTCGACGGCCTCCTCACCCTCATCAACGATGTGCTCGACCTCTCCAAGATCGAAGCCGGAAGGCTCGAGCTGGAGCACCTGCCGTTCAGCCTGTCTGACACCGTTGGCGACACGGTCCGCACCCTGGCGGTCAGGGCTGCTGAGAAAGGCCTGGCCCTCGAGCATTCGCTCGCCCCCGATGTCCCCGATGGGGTCGTTGGTGATCCGGGACGGCTCCGCCAGGTGCTCTACAACCTGGTCTCCAATGCCATCAAGTTCACTCACGTGGGACGGGTCGCCATTGACGTGTCCCTCGAGCATCTCGGTGACGACCACCAGGCCCGCATCCACGTGGCGGTGGCCGACACCGGCATCGGCATCCCGAGCGACAAGCGAGAACACATCTTCGATGTCTTCTCACAGGCCGATGGATCGACGACTCGTGAGTACGGAGGGACCGGGCTCGGCCTCTCCATCGCCCGGCAACTCATCGAGAAGATGGACGGCACCATTTGGGTCGAGAGCAGCCCGGGCGTTGGCAGCACATTCCACTTCATCGTTCAGCTGGCCGCCATGCGCGACCAGTCCGATCTCCAACCGTCGCTTGGCAGCGCCGAGGACACCGATCAGCTCGTCCTGCTCGTTTCCGAGGTGCCGGCCGAGCGGCGCAGCGTGGCCGAGATGCTCCGGCAGGCCGGCGCCACCCCCCTGCCGGTGCCGGACATCCCGGCTGCGTTGCACGCGCTCGGTGGAGCAATCGAGAGAGGCCTTCCTCCGCAGGCAGTGATCCTGGATGTCCACGGCGGAGACGGAGCTGGGGATGTGGCTGCGATCACGGCCAACCCGGATCTGGCCGACATCCCATTGCTGGTCCTCACTTCCACCGGCCAGCGGGGCGAGGCCGCCGAGTACCGGGACCTGGGCGCGGCCGCCTATCTGACCAAACCGCTCGAACAAGGCGAGATGATGGAAGCCATCCGGGCCGCGCTGGTCTTCCGTGATGCCGAGGAAGAAGCCGAGTTGGTGACCCGGCACTGGTTGCGGGAGCGACGCCGTCGCTTCCACGTGCTGGTCGCCGACGACAGCCCGACCAACCGCCACCTCGCTAAGAGCCTGCTCGTCAAACGGGGCCACACGGTGATCACGGCCAATGATGGATATGAGGCGGTGGCCGCCTTCGAGAAGGGGGGCATCGACATCATCTTGATGGACGTGTCGATGCCGGAGTGCGACGGCCTGGAAGCAACCGGAACCATCCGGGAGCGGGAGCAAACGGCGGGCACTCACGTACCGATCATCGCTTTGACCGCCCACGCGATGGACGGAGATCGCGAGCGATGCCTGCAGGCTGGCATGGACGCCTACGTTTCAAAGCCATTCAATGCCGATGAGTTGTTTGCCACCATGGCGAGCCTGGTACGCAACAGTCCGGTCGAGCCAGTCACCGGCGTCGAAGCGGTGCCGGAGCCCGATGACGGAGGCGCTCTCAATCGCCGTGAGGCTCTCCAGCGGGTGGAGGGCAACCTCGAACTGCTGGCCGAGATGGTCGGGCTGTTCGTCGACGAGTACCCGGCGGTGGCCGAAGCAATCCAGACCGGGCTGGCCGAAGCGGACCTCGACAAGGTGGCGACCGCCGCCCATCAGATCAAGGGCAACCTGGCGACGTTCGCAGCCGGTGACGGCGCAGCTGCCGCCGCCGAACTAGAGGCCATGGCCCGGGCCGGCGATCTGCACGGAGCAGAAGGCGCCTGGGAGAGATTTCTCGAAGTGTTCTCCCGTCTGGAGCCAGAGTTGACGGCCCTCCGGGCTGCCTAGAGACTGCTCCGGCCGCGCCGGGCCGGTGTGCGTGAAATCCGGGACCTGTCATACTTTTCGGGTGCGCCGCACTCTCTCCGCTCTACTGGTTGTATCGCTACTCGTCTCCGGGCTGTCTGCTCCGGAGGCGGTGGCAGCCGATCCTCTGACCCTGGATACGGCCCGCGGTCCCAAGACGGTCGCACCCGGCGATTTCCTGGGAGCGTCCCATCCCGGACTCGAGATCCTGGCCCGCCCGACGGGAGTCGGGTCGGCCGGTCTGTGGACCTCAAAGCCCGGCGCGGCCGGGGATTCGAACCAGTTGTTGTCCGGCTCGGCGGACGAGTTGCGACGCCTGGTGGATGCGGGCCTGGTGGGCGGGCTCCAGATCATGCTGGACATGAAGGAGGCGGCCGTCACCTCCCAGGGCGTGGTCGGTAGCGAGCTGGAAGCCTGGCACGGGGCGGGTTGGACCGGCCGCGGCATGACCATCGGTGTGCTGGACAGCTCATTCAGCGGATACAGCAGCCTCCTCGGCATCGAGCTCCCGTCCTCGGTGACCACTGCCAGCTTTCACAGCGAGGGTCTGGAGCGAGGAACCAACCGGCACGGTACCGCCGTTGCCGAGATCATCCATGACGCTGCTCCCGGCGCCGGGCTGGTGCTGGTGAACGCCGACCCCGACAAGCTGGACATGGCGGTCGATTTCTTCATCGCCCAGGGGGTCGACGTGATCAATCTGTCGGGCGGATGGTCGGTCGGCCCATTCGATGGGACCGCCGAGCAGGACGTAGAGGTCAACCGGGCCATCGACGCTGGAATCGTGTGGGTGAATGCCGCCGGCAACGAGGCCGACCAGCACTTCGCCTCGTCGTACCAGGACGTAGACGCCGACGGATGGTCCGAGCTCTCCGGGAGTGTCGAGATCAACGACTTCTTTGTGCCGGCCGGCGAAGAGTTCCAGGTGGTTCTCAACTGGACCGAGCCCACCCGGGATCTCGATCTCTGCTTGTGGGACCTGGACCCGGCCGGAGGCGGTGTGGAGATGCTCGACTGTTCTGAAGGGCTGCAAAACGCCCCGTGGCACCAGCCGCTCGAAGTGATCAACTGGCTCAACACCGACTCGGACACGCACTGGTTCGGGTTCTCGGTTGGTGGCGATCCCCTCAATCCGGTTACGGGCACCCAGTACGACATCTTCACGAATGTGGTGGTCGATTTGGCACTGCAGACCCCGGCTTCCAGCCTGCTGGTTCCCAACGCCACCGAGAGGGTGATCAGCGTTGGCGCAGTTCCGCACTTCAACCATTCGCTGATTGAGCCTTACTCCAGCCGCGGCCCAACCGCCGACGGGAGGGTCAAGCCGGACCTGGTCGGCCCCGACCGGGTGGCCACGTCTACCTTCGGCAGCGAGTTCGCAGGCACCTCCGCCGCCTCGCCGCTTGTGGCCGGCATGGCCGCCCTCTACCTGAACATGTACCCGGCGGCCACTCCCATCGACGTGCGCCGGGAGTTGGGGCTGCTGGCCGATGGAGCCGGCAAGAACAACACATTCGGGTGGGGTTACGCCCGGCTGGATGTTCCGGGTGGTGAGCGAGTGGGGATCCACGACCCCGGCTCGGGCCACTGGGCCCTGCGGATGCCCGACGGCACCGAGAACGCGTTCTACTACGGCGTAAAGGACGACGTTGCGTTCATGTGCGATTGGAATGGCGACGGAGTGGACACGCCGGGCCTCTACCGGCGCTCCACCGGGTACGTCTACCTCCGTTACAGCAACGACTTCGGGGTCGCCGACCACGTGTTCTTCTACGGCATTCCCGGCGACCTGCCGGTGTGCGGGGACTGGGACGGCGACGGCGACGACACAGTCGGGATCTATCGCCCCTCAACCGGGGAGTTCTTTCTCCGTAACTCGAACACGCAGGGGCCGTCCCAGGTGAGGTTTCATTTCGGGGTGAAGGGGGATATGCCGTTTGCCGGCGATTGGGACGGTGACGGCGACGACACGGTCGGCATGTTCCGGCCGTCGAACGGCTTCGTGTACGTCACAAACGAGAACGTGACCAGTGTGGCCCAGGTCGAGTCGTTCTACGGCATAGCCGGTGACCGGTTCGTAGTCGGTGACTGGGACGGGGACGGCGATGACACCTTCGGCATCTTCCGACCGGCGGCCGCCGCCTTCCACCTGGCCAACCAGATAGGCCAGACCACCACCTATCAGGTGGTGGAACTGGGATCGTTCAGCTCGATGCCGGTGGCCGGCACGTTCGAATAGCTGCCTGGTAGCAGCAAGCCTCTCCTCGATATCGCGTCAATGGGCGACGGACTGCGGCTACCCGGCTCCGAGTATCGCTCCCAAGATCCCCGGCAGGACTGTCAGCAGTACGAACGCAGCTATGCCGGCTGCAGCCAGCCAGACGATGATGGTGGCCACTCGATCGGCCATGGCCGCCTCGCGGCTTGGTTCCGGTACTTTGCTTCCTATGGCCCTGCGAGCGGCCCGCCGCCAGTTGCTGGCGAATATCAGCCCCATGATCGGGAGCATGGCGATAGTGATCGCATGCAACGCCCCCATCACAAGGGTCAACCCTCCGATCCTCATCAGCTCGAACTCAAGCTGTCCTGCCAGCCGTCCACCCCACTCGGGGTCGGCGGCGAAGTGCGATGACATCAGTATGTAGGCCGAGAAGACCAGATAGTAGGCAATGTCGAGCAGGGCCAGGAACCGGTCGCTGGTCTCCTGATTGCTCCGGAACACCTCGAGTGTGAGGATGCCTCCGAAGCGTCGAATCAGCGGCCCGAGCACGATCACCAGGGTGGCCAGGATGGCGGTGGTGAGCACTTCCAACGTCCACCATGGCATGGTGGCCGAGCCGTCCGCGAAGTCGATGAATGCTGCCACCCACAGGACGGCTGCGGCCAGGCCGGCTCCCGCCCAGGCCAGGGCCCGCCGCACCCGCCGGCGGTGGGCCGCGTCGTCCTCTATCGAGCGCTGCACCTTGTTGAAGAGGTCGGAACTGGGAAGGTAGTCGTCGGCCCCATGGAGCGCGTCGGTGAGCAACTGTTCGACTTTCATTCGACCTCCAGGTTCCTTCTGAGAGACTCCATCCCGCGCCGGCAATGGGTTTTGACCGAGTTAGGCGAGATATCGAGGGTTGCACCGATCTCGCGCTCGGTGAGATCGAAGTAGAAACGAAGCAACAGGCATTCTCTCTGGCGAGTCGGGAGGTCCTCGAGGGCTGAGATCACCATCGACTGCTGGTCGTTGAGTATCACCCGATCCTCTGGCGCTTCCGGAGACGACTCGGGTGTCAGGGCCTCGGCGTGCCGCAGTGACATCAGGCCGCGGCGGTTGTGGTCCCGGGCCAGGTTGAGCAAGATCGATCGCAGGTAGGGCGCGGCCTTGTCCGGGTCGCGGATACGGTCAACCGATCGGTGCAGGCGGATGAAGGCTTCCTGAACGAGGTCCTCGGCGGCGTTGCGGTCGTCGGTGAAGAGACGGGCCAAACGCACCAGGGCCGTTCCCTCCTGGGCGTACAGGGATGTGACCAATCGGTCGGCGTCCAGCCCCGCTCCCAGGATCCGTTCGGCAGCGGTGACGAGCGGGGCGACCCACGCAAACAGGTCAGGCTGCTTTCGGCTCGGGCGTGTCGTCTTCCAGGGTGCGCCCCATCCCCAGCAGACGGCCGATGACGGGAAGGGTGATGACGTTCATTCCGTGCAGGATTCCCATCAGCAGCAGCATCCCTCCCACCCGGACGGCGGCACTCTCGAGTTGTTCGGCACCCACCTGCTCGGACCATCCCCTGTCGCGCTCGAAACTGATACTGAACAGAACGTACGACGTGAAGATCAAGTAGTAGGCGACGTCCATGAGAACCAGGTAGCTCTTGCCGGTGCGCGGATTGGCACGGAATATGTCGGCGGCGTAGCTCCTGCCAAAGCGCTTGATGAGCGGTCCGAGAATCGCCAGTATCACCAGCAGCAGCAGGGTCACGATCAGTTCGAGAATCCACCAGTCCATAAGTTGCTCTCCCTTTCGGCCTGTCCATCCTTACAGACGCACGAGGCCGGTGTTCGGGTGACAAGAGTTTGAGCCGGCGGCCCACAGCCGACAACCCACGGCCAACGGTCGCGCAGCCGAGAGTCTCGCGGGTCTCTTCCAGTGAGAGACCGGGAGGCAATCATGATTCGACGATTGGTATCCATCGTCACGGCCGGGCTGCTGCTGGTGGCGGTGCTGGCCCCGGCGGCACCGGCCAAAGGCCCCAAAGGCCCCAAAGGCCCGAAGCCGGCACCAGATCCGGTTCTCACGATGGAGCTGGTGTGCGACTGGGAGCCGGTACCGGAGGGGGGATGGCCTCCGATTCCAGTACCTCATCTCGATGCGATTGTCACGTGGAGCGACATCGGTCGTCGGGCTGAGCTATCGGTGCTGGCCGGCGACTACTCCGACGGTGAGCGTCGGAACTGGGCAGGGCACTGGAGTCTGCTGAGGCACGAACAGTCCGGGGGGCGTGACCTGCACCTCGATGCAGGCATCCAGACGGGTGACCAGATGTGGGCGACGGCGACCATCAGCAACCGAAAGGGTGTGCTGGTGAGCGCTGATGTGGAAATCGGCTGCTGAGCACTGATGGCAGATTCTGCCCACCCGGGACCTTCTCCTCTTGCGTCGCGCACTTCGTCGTCGCGATGGTCTCTAAGGGTGAAGGAGCCCATGGTTATCGACCAAACCTCCACCAGCTCGTTTGAGGCGTTTGTCCGGGAAACCGGGCCGCGCCTGCGGCTGGCCCTCATCTCGGCCTACGGACCAGAAGTCGGTTCCGAGGCAACGGCCGAGGCTCTGGCGTACGGGTGGGAGCACTGGGGCCGTTTGCGGGTGATGGAGAATCCGGCGGGATATCTATACCGGGTGGGGCAAAGCCGCTCCCGGCGCTTCCTGCGCCGTCCCGTCAAGCTGCCAACGCCAAGGGCACAGTCGGTACCGGTGGTCGAGCCGGCTCTTCCCAAGGCGATCGCCGCCTTGAGTCGGGCGCAGCGGACGTGCGTCCTCCTGGTGCACGGATACGGATGGTCGACTCGTGAGACGGCACAAGTGCTCGGTCTGGCACCTTCGACCGTCCAGCGCAACAGTGAGCGGGCGTTGCGCTCGCTTCGAGATGAACTGGGGGTGGACGATGTCGAATGATCTGCTTACCCAGCTGAGCACCTATGCCGAGCAGCTCGATTTGGAAGCGCCGCCGCTCGAGAGTTTGACTCCAGCGTCGACGCCGATGCCGGTGGGCCGTCCCCGTCGTCGTTGGGTGGCAGCCCTGGCCACGGCCGTGCTGTTGGTGGCGGCCATCGTCGTAGCAGTGGTGACCGGCTTGACCGGGCCGGAAGAGAACATCATTGACGAGCCGACTTCTGTGCCTGTCGTGACGACCGTTCCGGTCCAAACGACACTGCCGGTGTCCCCGACACTGCCGGCTACCACCACCCTTCCGGTCCCCGACGTACCTTCGGGTCCACTGGCTCCGGTCCAGCCGGCAATGGGATACAACGTGATGGGCTCCGCCCCCTTCGTGTTCTTTGATACTGATGGGCGGCCGGCGGCCTACTACAGCGCAGACTGGCTCTATGACTCCCCCGACCGGTTGGCCAAATGCGTGGATGAACCGTGCTCAACCCTCGACGACACCGGGCTGGCGCTCGGCCCCGGGTCGTGGCTGACGTTCGGCGACGGGGGGCGTCCGATCCGATTGCAGGTAGAAGTCGGAGGTGAGCCGGTTCCCCGCCAGACGTTCGGACAGTTCCCGGCCTCGCAGGTGGAAGGCCAGCCTGCCGCCTTCGCTGCGGCCTCGATCACCGTGGCCGGCTGCGTCGATCCGGCTTGCACAGACTCCTTCCGATCGACGGTCCTGGAGGTGACGAGTGCAGACCAGGTCAACGCCTCTAATCCCGACCCGGTCCCGTACCCGGGCGGGGGCAAGGTGTTTGTCGGCCCCGGAGGAAGGCCGGTCATTGTCTACAGCGGGCTGCTCCACGGCGAGCCACCGACCGCGGCCGTGGCTCTAATCCTGTGTGGTGATGTGAGCTGCTCGGCAGGAAACAGCCTGCGGATTATCCATCGGACAGAGGAGACCTCCCAGATATTCACCGAGACGCTGGCGTTTGGCTCGAACGGTGATCCGATTCTGACGTTTGCTCAATCCTCGGCCGCAGTCAGCCCGGCCGACGGACTTCTCTACCCAGAGGAGGACGGTATCCGCCAGTGGTTTGTGGCTGCCTGCGCCGACTCCGGCTGCGACGACGTCGACGTGACGGAGATTGAACCTGCCGCCCTACCGGTGATGGCGGTAGGCACCGACGGCTATCCGGTCATCGCCTACAGCGAAGGAGATGATGACCAACGGGGGATCTACCTTCGACTTTGCAGGGACACTGTGTGCACTTCGGCCACCACTGTGCAGGTGCTCGATCTGGCTCCCAACTTCGCGTGGAGTCTGATGAGCCCCTCGCTGGCCATCGCGCCGGACGGCTCTCCCCTCGTAACGGCCGTGGAGTGGACGGGCGAACAGGGCCGGATTCATGTGGCGAAATGTCTCGATGCGGCTTGCTCCTCGGTGGAAGCGACCGCCCATGTGGTGTCAGATGTCTCGCCGGCCACCATGCAGCACGTATGGAGCTCGGCGGCCGCATTCGACAACGCTGGGATTCCGGTGGTGGCCTACTACCAGGGGACGCTCGCTGCCGACGGGAAGTTGGCGTTCGGAGTTGATTTCCTCCGATGCGCCGATGAGGCCTGCTCGAGTTTGGTGCCCTAGCTACGCCACCACGAACGCCAGCTTGATGGTGGCGTTGTATTGAGTGATCTTGCCGTCGGTGACCCGGGCGGTGTGGGCGGTGACTTCGATCCCGGTGATGCCCTTTACGCTCTCTGATGCCTTCTTGACCGCCTGGGCGGCGGCGTCCTCCCAGCCCTCATCGGAAACGCCGATGACCTCGATTACCTTGACGGCGCCCTTGGTGATGTAGTCGCTCATACCGGTCCCTTCTTCCGATACGGCGAAGCTAGCCGATCAGACCAGCAGCCCCAGCACCAGGCCGAGCGCGGCGACTCCGAATGCGATCAGGCTTCTGGTGCGCTCGTCGCGGGCCAACTTGGTCCAGGCGTAGGCAATGGCGAAGCCGGCCACCAGGCCGCCCAGGTGGGCTTCCCAGGCGATCCGGGGCACGGCCAGCGGCAGCATCAGGTTGATTGCCAGTATTACGCCGATGCTCTGCAGTTGGGAGCGCCCCGCCACGCTGTGACGAGCCCGCCAACTGGAGGCCAACCAGGCGCCGAACAACCCGAACACTGCCCCCGAAGCTCCCACAGCGGGTCCGCTGTTGAGTGCAACGTAGGCAACGCTGCCGAGCAGGGCAGAGGCCAGATATAGGCCGGCGAAGGGGAGTGACCCCACCTGGCGCTCGATGCCGGGCCCGAGGATGTAGAGGGCCCACATGTTGAACATGATGTGCATGAGCCCCGAGTGGAGGAAGGCGGTGGTGATGAGCAGCCACCAGGAACCACTCTGCACGTCCTCGGGCCACAGCGCGAAGTTCTCGAAGATCGTGCGGTTGAGCTGCGGGCTGAGTGCTCCCAGGATGTAGACCAGGATCGACGATCCCATCAAGAACATGGTCACCGGTGGGAGGCTGGCGTTGCGGGCCCGCAATTGGCGGCCGGTGATGATGCGGGCGCTACCGCGCTGGCTTGCACAATCCGGGCACTTCTGGCCGACCGGGGAGTCGACCGAGCAGTCGGCGCAGATTGGGTTGCCACAGTCAGAGCAGGACAGGTAGGTGGTCCGGCTGTGGTGGCGATAGCAAGTGGGGGCGGTTGGGGTCTGCTCCATGGCTCCCATATAACCGGCTCAAGCGGCAGATCGTTCCCACCGACCGTCTCAGAACGCGGAACAAGGGGCGGCGAACCGCCCCTCGCTCCTTTCCCTACATAACCTCGCTAGGTGAGGATGGGGATCTGCAGTTTCAGACGTCCAATCTGGTACTGATGCTTACGGCAGGCGATCCCGGGTAAGAATCGCAAGCCCAAGAATTCACACCTAGCACTTGTGAATCCTTTCACAAAGAACTATCGGTGAACGATCCGCCGCTGCTTAGGGCCATTGGTCCCTAATCGGGCCCGGAGAAGGCGTCACACCCATGGGGTACCATCCTCCGGTGGAGTACCAGGCCCTGTATCGGAAATACCGGCCCCAGTCGTTCGCGGAGATCGTGGGTCAAGATCACGTCACTTCGACCCTGCGCCGGGAGGTCCTGGAGGGCAAAGTCAGCCACGCTTACCTCTTTGCCGGCCCGCGCGGCACGGGCAAGACCACCACCGCCCGGGTGCTGGCCAAGTCGCTCAACTGTCTCGATCGAGGAGCCGACGGCGAGCCCTGCAACAAGTGCAACTCGTGCCTCGGCATCACGGAGGGGTCGTCGCTCGACGTCATAGAGCTCGACGCGGCCAGCCACAACAAGGTGGAGGACATCCGCGAGATCCGCGTCAACGTTGGCACCGTGGCATCAGTCTCTGGTGCCCGTCGCGTCTACATCCTGGACGAGGCCCACATGCTGTCCCGGGCAGCCTCGAACGCACTCCTCAAGACACTCGAGGAGCCGCCCGAGCACGTTCACTTCGTTCTTGCCACCACCGAGCCCTACAAGCTTCTCGACACGGTGCGGTCCCGCAGCCAGCGGTTCGACTTCCATCCGATTGGAGTGGAAGCCCTCAGCGACTACCTGGGGAGCATCGCCGAGAAGGAGGGCTTCACCGCGGCTGGAGACGGGCTGACGGCTATCGCCCATCACGCCCGCGGCTCGGTGCGCGATGGCATGGGTCTGCTCGAACAGGTAGCCGCCCTCGGCTCGGGGACGGTGGATGTGGCCGGGGTCTCGGCCGCCCTGGGGTTGGTCGGTTCCGAGGCCTTCGAGCGGCTCTCGAACGCCATCGTCGGCCAGGACGCCAGGGCCGGACTGGAACTGGTGGCCGACATCGCCGCCCAGGGCTCGGACTTGCGCCGGTTCGTCTCCGACGCTCTTGCCTACTTCCGCGGTGTGTTCCTGGCCCACTACGCCCCCAACCTGGAGGAGATCGTTGACGAGTCCGCCGACCGCATCGAGGGGTGGCGAACGATGGCGCGCAACATGCCGGCCGGCGACGTCATCCAGGCAATTGACCAGTTGTCGGATGCTCTCCTCCAGCTGCGGGAGGGGCGCGAGGAAAGGCTGGTTGTCGAGTTGGCGATCATCCGTCTGACCCGCCACGACACCGCAATCGACTCGGTCTCGCTGGCGGCCCGTCTCGATCGAATCGAAGGCAGGCTGCGCCGCGAGGGAACCGCCACCCGGGTGGAGGCTCCAGCTGTGACCACGCCGGCACCGGCCCCGCCGCCATCGAAACCGGCTAAGCAACCGGCTGTGCCTGCGGCCGACGCTCCCTTCGAGGATCCACCCGCTTCGACTCCCGAACCTGAAGCGGCCCCGGCTGCAGCCCCGATGAAAGACGAGATGGCAGCCGCCGACCTGACGATGAACGCCGTCGAATCGGCCTGGCCGGCTTTGGTCGGAAAAGTGCGCGAAGCAGTGGGGCCGCGTCGCTATGCCCTGCTCAAAGAGGCAACCCCGGGCCGCGCCGAATCCGACAAGCTGGTTTTGCACGTCCCACCTCATCTCACCTTCCATCTGGAGTCCCTACAGGAGGATGCGGCACTGCGCGAGGTGGTAGAGATGGCGGCTTCCGACCTGCTGGGGGGCAGAGTCCATGTTTCCTACCAGCCTGGTCCAGACGGAGGCGGGGCTGCCGTCGTTCAGCAGGCGATCCCCGAGACCCCGGCCCGGGCCCCGGCTCCGGGCGAGTTGGTGGATGAATCCGCAGGTGGTATCGACCCCACCAAACTGGTCGAGGACATTCTGGGCGGCGAGGTCGTCGACCCCGGTCAGAGCTGACCCCACAACTGCGCTACTCTCGCCGCCATGGGACGTTTACCGAAAGACATGCAGAAACTGCTCGAGCAGGCCACCGCGATGCAGGCCAAGATGCAGGAGGCTTCGGCGGCGGCAGCCGATCAGGAGTTTGAAGGCACTGCCGGCGGTGGCGTGGTCAAGGCGGTCGTGAAGGGCTCCGGTGAGGTGGTGTCGGTGACCTTTGACCCCTCAGTGCTTGACCCGGAGGATCCCGAGCTGGTCGGAGACCTGGTGGTGGCGGCGCTCAATCAGGCCCAGGCAGCCTCGCAAGAAGCTCTGGCCGGAGGGATCAACGAGGCGGCCGGGGGGCTGGACCTTGACGACCTCGGGCTGGGCGGATTGCTCGGGTAAGTGCCGGCCGGTCGGCCCGTCCGCTCCCGTATGATGCCCCGTCATGTTTGAACCGCCCGTTCAACGGCTGATCGACGAGCTAGCCCGGCTTCCCGGCATCGGCCGCAAGAGCGCCCAGCGTCTCGCCTTCCACATCCTCAACGCCGATGAGGTCGATGCCGAGCGATTGGCCAACGCCATTCTCGACATGCGCCGTCAAGTCCGCCTTTGCTCCCGTTGTTTCAACGTGGCGGCCGGAGCTGAGTGCACCATCTGCCTCGACACCCGGCGGGACACCAGCACGATGTGCGTGGTGGAGAGAGCCCAGGACATCGTGGTGATGGAACGAACCCATGAGTTCGCCGGTCGCTATCACGTCCTGGGCGGATCCATCTCCCCCATTGCCGGGATCGGCCCTGATCAACTTCACTTCCGTGAGTTGCTGGCCCGCCTGGAGCCGGAGGGAGTGCAAGAGGTGATCGCGGCTACCAACCCGACGGTCGAGGGTGATGCCACCGCTCTGTACCTGGCACGGGTACTCAAGCCCCTGGGGGTGAAGGTCACGCGCCTCGCCAGTGGGCTCCCCGTCGGGGGTGACCTTGATTACGCCGACGAGGTGACCCTGGGCCGGGCGCTGGTCGGTCGGCAGGAGCTCTAGAGGCCCGGCCTGTGACTAGTTAGTCCGGAACTCGATTCAACCATTCCTTAGGAAATCGCACCCTGGCCGATGCATCAGGTGTTGACGGTTCCTCAGCCTCAACGCCTCCTCATCAAAGGAGGGCCGGGTCCTCACAGCCGGCCCTCCTTTGTTTTGTGCTGGAGCTCGCCTACAAGTCATCGTTCCGGTCCCGGGTGATCAGGTCGTCCAATTGGGCGGCCGCCTCTAGGGGACTCGCACCACCAGTGCATCGCCCTGGCCGCCCCCGCCGCACAGGGTGGCTCCGCCGATGCCGCCGCCCCGGTGGCGGAGGGCGTTCACAAGGGTCACGATCAGCCGGGCGCCGGTGGCGCCGAGCGGGTGTCCGAGGGCGACGGCTCCGCCGTTGACGTTCACCTTGTCGTGGGGGAGGTCCAGCATCCTCGCGCTCCAGACGGCTACGCCGCTGAAGGCTTCGTTGATTTCCACCAGATCCAGGTCGGAAGGGGCGAGATCGGCTTTCTTGAGGGCGAGGCGAAGGGCTTCGGCCGGGCGTTCGTGCAATGTCGCGTCCACCCCTCCGATCTGACCGTAGGCGAGGATCTCGGCCACTACCGGCAGGCCCTCGGCCTGGGCGGCGGCAGCATCGGCAATTACCAGAGCTGCCGCCCCGTCAGAGATCTGTGACGCGTTTCCGGCCGTAATCGTGCCGTCGCTGGTGAAGGCCGCTCGCAGGCCGGCCAATGATTCGGTTGTGGAATCGGGCCGGATCCCTTCGTCGTGCTCGACCTGCACAGGCTCCCCTCGCCGCTGAGGAACTGCGACGGGAACGATCTCCTCGGCGAACTCGGCTGAATCGGTGGCCCGGGCGGCCCGGCTGTGGCTGGCGGCGGCCCACTCGTCTTGCACCCGGCGGTCGATTCCCAGCCGGGCGGCGTTGGCGTCGGATTGGGCACCCATCGTGCATTGGTCGAAGGCGCAGAACAGCCCGTCGTGCTCCATCGAATCGATGACTTCACCCGGGCCGTATCCGTATCCGTAGCGACCCTTGGGGAGCAGGTAGGGGGCATTGGTCATCGACTCCATGCCGCCGGCAACCACGAAGGTGGCCTCGCCCAGCTGTATGTCGCGATCAGCCATTCCGATTGCAGTCAATCCCGACAAGCACACCTTGTTGATGGTGGTGGCCGGCACGGTCATGGGTATGCCGGCCTGCACCGCCGCCTGCCGACTCGTGATCTGTCCGGCTCCTGCCTGGAGAACGTGGCCGAATAGCACCTCGTCCACCTTGGCCGGGTCCAAACCCGACCTTTCGAGGGATCCCCGGATTGCCGCCGCTCCCAGGTCGACCGCAGTCAGGCTTCGGAAAGCTCCACCGAATCGTCCGATCGGGGTGCGGGCAATCGAGGTGATGACAGAGGCCATGGCGGCAATTGTATGGTCCCGGCTCGGCGGAGCCGCTAGCCGGGGTGGGGGGGTCCGGGACCGAGTCCCAACATGGCGTGCATCTGACCCATGCAATGGTCTTCCACGAAGGCGATCCCACCTTCCACGGCGATATGGCCGGCGGCCTCCGAGACGATCCCGAGCTGCAGCCAGAAGACCCGGGCTCCTATCTCCACCGCCTGCTCGGCCAGGCCGGGTGCCTCCGCGGCCGGTCGGAACACGTCGACTACATCGACCGGCTCCGGGATGTCGAGCAGGGTGGGGTAGGCCTTCTCTCCGAAGACCTCGTCACGGTTTGGGTTGACGGGAATGATCCGATAGCCCTGTTCCTGAAGGTAGTTGGGCACGACGTAGGCGCGTTTGGAGGTGTCGGGGGAGGCACCGACGACGGCGATCGTGTTCGACTCCTCGTAGATCCGGCGGACCTCGGCGATTGGCGGACGCGTCCTCATCAGGCTTGCACGCTAGCCGGAGCGAGATGGCCTGGTGCCCATCAGCATGAAGCGATCCGGCTCGACATCGGGGAGGACGTACTCCAGGAAGTGTCCGATCCGCTCGACGATGAAGCCAGAGGCCTCCAGCTGTGCCTGGAGCTCATCAGGTGGATACAGGTATCGAATCAGGCCGGTATGGTCGCCCCGCCCGGGATCGATCGGATCCCGCAACTCGATCACGGTCCCGTCGTGGCGATGGAATTCAGGCCTGAGGAAGTTGGTACGGGTGGCGGCGTCGCCGGTCCACACCCAATGGACTCGCCCGTCCGGGTGGTCGGTGAACACCGTCTGGGCATCGGCCACCTG
Source organism: Acidimicrobiia bacterium (assembly GCA_051011455.1). Classification (GTDB taxonomy): domain Bacteria; phylum Actinomycetota; class Acidimicrobiia; order Spongiisociales; family SHLN01; genus SHLN01. The sequence continues at coordinate 25,051 of JBPCTX010000243.1, forward strand.
GAGGTCCGATTCCACCAGCAAGCTACCCCCGGGCGCCAGCCATTGATGCGCCCGGGCCAGCAGGGCCCGGTCGTCCTCCCGACCCATCAATCCGACCAGTCCGAACATAAGGACGATGTCAAACGACTCATCCGGGTACTGGACCTGTCGCAGGTCTGAGGCGATGAAGGTCACGGGCTCGTCAACCACCCGGGATCGCGCGCTGTCGATCACGTCTTCGACCATGTCGACGGCGGTGACCGTGTGGCCGCGATGTGCCAACTCGATGTCCAGGTAACCGTTTCCGCACCCCAGGTCGAGAACCCGCCTTTTGGGGCCGAGATCGAGGGACTCAATCCAGTCGGCCCTTCCGTAGTTGATGCGAGTCAGGTAGGCATCGTCGTGCATCTCGACCATGAGCCGGCCCCAGAACTCGTAGGTGCGTGACAACCGGGCCGATTCCATCCGGCCACACTACGCGCAGCGGTCCCTGGCGGGTCGGCCGGCCGGGGCGTAACCTCTCCGCTGATGCTTCTTATCAATATCCACCACGTCGGGGTGGCGGTGCGGGATCTGGACGCCGCTCTCGCCGAGTATCGCCGCCAGTACCTGGTCGAGCCCATCAGCCGCGAGATAGTGGAAAGCCAGGGAATTGAGGAGGCGATGATTGCCGTCGGGGGTTCCCACATTCAACTCCTGGCTGCCCTCGATGCCGACTCGCCGGTTGGCAAGTTTCTGGCGGCTCGCGGCGAGGGTTTGCACCACGTGGCCTATGCGGTGGCCGACGTCGATGCGGCGCTTGCCCACCTGGCCGCCGAGGGGGTCGAGGTCATCGATGAGGAACCGCGCCGGGGCGGCGGTGGTGCCAGAATCGCTTTTGTGCATCCGAAGTCCCTGGCAGGGACACTGATCGAGTTGGTGGAGTCGCCGTGAGCGCAGAAGTTGAAATCGTGGGGGGCGCCGGCGAGTACGAGGCCGCCGCCATCGTGGCTGCTGTGCAGGCGATCCTGGCCGAGGAGGAGGCGAAAGCCCGCAAGCCGTCGACTACCTCACGGTGGAAAGTCGAACTGGAGGAGTTCCGTCCCGGCCGCTGGGGCCTGGCTCACCCGGCCGGCAGTTCCGATCCCGACTCCGACTAAGCGGTTTTGCGCTCGGGCCGCTCGTGGGCACCGTGGGCCGCCGCCAGCGGCAAAGTAAACGCAAAGCGAGCACCGTGCGGGAAGGCGTCGCTGTAGCTGAGCTCGCCACCCATCGCCCGCACCAGCTGGCGGGCGATCGGGAGACCAAGGCCGACTCCACTGTCGGTGCGGTCATCGCCCTTGCTGACCTGCTCGAAGTGATCGAAGATCCGCTCCTGGTCTTCGATTGGAACGCCGGGCCCGTTGTCGGTGACGGAGATTACGTAGTGACCCTCGGTTTCCTGGCCGTCGACCAGGATCTCGTCGCCGCCGTATTTGCGGGCGTTGCCCAGCAAGTTGCGCAGCACCTGTTCAACCCGCCTGGGGTCGGCCTCGATGACGGTGCCGCCTGCCATCGCCACCCGGGCATCGGAGTCGCCTCCGTGGGGGAACACGAGCGACACGATGCGATGGGTCAGGGGAGCGGGGTCAAATGATTCGGAGGAGATCGTGAGCTTCCCGGCTTCCAACCGGGGGAGAATCAGAATGTCTTCGACTAGATCGTGGAGGTGCTCGGCCTGGGTGTTGATGATGTCGAGGAACTCGTCGACTTCGCTCCGGTCCAGTTCGTCCCAGCCCGCCTGCAGCGTCTCGGCGAACCCGGCTATCGATGTGAGCGGAGTGCGCAGTTCGTGGCTCACCATGGAAACAAACTGATCCTTGGCCAGGTTGGAGCGGCGGGCGCTCTCGAGCATCTTCCGTTCCACTCCCCGGATCTTGTGGAGTGAACCGGATGCGGCGGCAACTGCGATTGTGGTCAGCACCAGGAACAGCACCGCAGTGATGACGTTCACGTACAGGCTCTCGATCGCGCCAGACAGGGGAGCTGGCGCGAAGTAGTGGGCGGTTGTGAACAGCATCCCCATGTAAACCACCACCAGCATCGCCCGGCCGGGGGGAAGCAGCAGAAATGCCATGACCAGCATGTAGGGGGCGGACGCCAGCAAGAGGGTCGGCCAGGTGCCGGTCATGAACAGCACGATGCCGATCATCGACACGTCGATGAGGACGGCGAACAGGGTTGAGCGCCCGGGGCGGCGACGACGGTATTCATTCGACCCGCCTCCGACAACCAGCGTGATGAGGGCGAGGGCGAACCCTTCCCAGCCGACCTCGAATCCGATCGCAAAGATGGCGATGGCGGCGAGGATCAGATTGACAGTTCGGGTCCGGTCAAACGCCGGCCCAATGTCGTCGTAGGCCGGAGGGGCCTGCGGGGCATGCTCCATTGCCTGTTACTTCGGCAGAAAGTGGCTGGGAATTGAGGTATCTAGTCCCCCGCTGGGCCGACTAGCCGGCGGGCCGGAGGGCACTCTTCCCGAACGTGAACTCAACCACCGCCGCACTGGTGTCGTTGGTGTTGGTCAGATGAACGGTTGATGTGGACGGCCGGAACAGGCCGGGGCTGTCAATTCCGTCTCCGTTCCAGTCACCGCCGAAGACCAGATCACCGCTCGCCCCGAAGAAGAAGTCCAGTTCCGCATTGCCGGTGACGTGGTCGAATCGCAGGTAGATGCGTCCGGTCGATGGCCGGTGGAGGGCGACATCATCGACTCCGTTGCCATCGAAGTCACCTGCGAAGGGAAGATCACCCGACCGGCCGAAGTAGTACTCAACATCGGCCGTAGCCGTGGTCAGCGAGTTGCTGAGGAAGACCTTCCCGACCGATGGCCGATAGACACCAACGGTGTCACATCCGTCGTTGTTCCAGTCTCCGGCCACGGGCAGGTCACCGCCGATTCCGAAGAAGAATTCCTCATCGGCGACGGCCGTCGCCCGGGAGTTGCTGAGGTAGAAGAAGCCGTTGGCGGGTCTGAACATGCCGGGGGTCTCTACTCCGTCACAGTCCCAGTCGCCCCAGATCGGTCGGTCGCCCGCCACGCCGTAGTCCCAGGTGGCACCCGCCGCGTCGCCCGCGATGCTGTGCCAGCGACCCGATGGCTCGACCAGTGCCACTGTGGCATCCGCGTCGAACACCGTGAACCGGGTTGGGATGAAGTCGATCTGCCAGGTCGACTCTCGTGCCGTGACGTCGATCAAGGTTGAGGTTTCGGCCGAGAGCGTTCCCCCGTACCAGATGGTCAGGTAGTCGGGGATGGCAGTCCAGGGGCAGGCTCCCGTGCTCATCCGGTAGGTGCCGGTAGGAAGGCTTCCGATGTGAAAGCTGCCCTCCGGCCCGGTGAGGCCGTATCGCACTTCGGTTCCTTCAAGGTCGTACACGTACACACAGGCGATCTCAGCCCAGTAGTTGAGTCCGAAGACGTGGCCATAGATCCGGCCGCCCTCGGTGAGCATGGCGTCGACCCCGACGATGTCCTGGCCGCTGCTCACGATTGAGATGGCGGTGGCAT
>JBPCTX010000244.1:0-4541 GCA_051011455.1 Acidimicrobiia bacterium
CAGCAGGACCCGTGGCCAAGCTGTTGGCGAGGAGCACTTGCCCGCCGCGGAAGAGACCGAGCGAATCACACCCGTCCCCGTCCCAATCACCGGCCAGTGGCTTGTCACCGGGGATCCCAACGAAGAATTCGATCTCGCCGACACCGAAATCGTTGCTATTGCGCAGGTAGGCGAACCCGTTGGTCGGTCGATACATGCCGACGGTGTCGATACCGTCACAGTCCCAGTCCCCCATTAGTGGCACGTCGCCGGGGATGCCGTAGTAGAAGGTGGTGGTCGACCCATCCCGGGCGCGGAGATGCCAAGTACCACTGCTCGGGTCGAACAGTGCCACCGGTGCCGTTGGATTCGTCCCAGCCGCCACCTCATCGGAGTCGCTTGCTCCGTCGCCGTCTGAGTCGGGGAGAAGGGGATCGGTGAGATGGATGTGCTGTTCATCGCCGTCGACCAACCCGTCATCATCAGTGTCGGAGTCGGTCGGATCCGTCCCCAGGTCGTTCACTTCAATCCCGTCACTCAATCCGTCGCTGTCGGTGTCCGAGATCAGCCGGTTGGTGCTCAGGAGTGCTTCTTCATCATCATCGAGGCCATCGCCATCGGTATCCCAGCAACAGTCACTGGACGTGAGAAAGACATCAACGACGTTGTTGTTGTCTCCCAGGACCAGGTTGGACTGAACGCTGGCAAAGACAACCATGGATCCGTCGCTGCTGATATCGGGGCTATGAGTGTCGGTCCGGCCGAGTGGGCCGCGGCGGTCATGGGGAACGTTCACCTGAACCATGCTCGCCATGGTCAAGTCATAGACGAAGGCGGCCCAGGACGGCTCGTACCCCGAAGTGAACATGACCCGGTTCCCGCTCCCATCGATTGACGGGTAGTCGCTCCACTCCATGGCCAGGTCAATCGAGACTCCGGTGGTCGCACCGGTCACCGTGTCGTGCACGAACACATCCCAGTCGGCGAAGTACGGGGCGTCACCGGCTGCCAGGTTGGTGGCGTCGGAGCTGAATGCAACGCGTGTGCCGTCCCAGCTGATCGACGGGTTTCGGCTCCAATGGTCCGACTCGACACCGCCAGGGCCAACAGAAACGCGAGTAGTGGTCTGCGCCACCGTGTCTCGAACGAAGATGTCGGGCTGCCCGTTGGTGTCGCCGGCGACGAGGTTGGTGGCACCCGAGGCAAAGGCAATCCTGGTGCCGTCGGCATTGAGGGAGGGTGATCCAAAGGCACTCGAACCGTTGCTCTCCAGTCCAGTGTCGGAGACCGAGACCCGCGTCGTTGTTGCGGTGATGGTGTCGAAGACGAACACGTCGGCGCTGAGGTTGTTGTCGTCAGCTACCAGGTCAGCGGACTCTGAGATGAACCCGACTTTCGTGCCGTCGTCGCTGATCGCGACCCAATTGGTCGATGATCCGCCGGTGCCGCCCGAGAGCGCCGAAATCGGTCGGGTGATTCCGGTGAGGGTGTCGTGGAGGAAGATGTCACGATCGTCTGTGTCGTCATCGGCAAAGTTGCTGCTGACAGAAATGAAGGCAATCTTGGTCCCGTCTCCGTTGATGGCCGGGTACCGGCTCCAACCGTTGCCCGGAGTCCCGTCCGATGCCACCGAAACGAGTGTCGTACTGCCTGCGACCGTGTCGTACACATACACGTCCTGCTCCTGAGTTGCCTCACGAGCGTCGAGGCTCTCACCAGTGTTGAAGGCGATCCTGGTGCCGTCGGCGTTGATTGCTGAATTTGATCTGCTCCAGGACGAGCTATCGCCGGCAGGACTGATCCGAACGATGTCGTGCGGCAGCACACCGACCGCCCCGGCCGACCGTGAAGGAACCACGACGAGGAGAGAAACAGCGAGCGAGAAGGCTGCAACCAGGGTTGGCCAACGCCGGTCCCCGAGGTGAATCATGGAGTCTCCTTGTCCAAGGGTCTCCGCTGATCAGCGTACGCCACGTTCCGGAGCTCAAGCCGGGCCATTAGTCCCTAATCGAGACGACGGGAATCATGGCACCATCGACGGCTTCGACCTCCACGACGACCCGATGTGTAGTGAGGAGCTGACTGGCGGGTCACCACCGTTTCGCCCCGTTCGAGTCCCGGGGAGCTAGAGGGGCCGTCGAGGGCAAGGCATCAGTTGCATAGGCGATATGTCACCCGGACTCCGGTCCTGGTCGTCTGTAAGGGTGAATCCCCAAGGAAGGGAGTCGCTGATGGACGAGAATCCTCCCGCTGCCACGGCCTCCGAAGCGGTGCCTGGCGACGCACCAGCGGTTGATCGAGCAGCTGCGCTCGACGCAGTTCTGACATCTGGTGGAATCGGTGCGATGGCGGGGGCCCTGGCGGGTTTCTTCTGGGGTGGCATCGGAGGACGACTGGCGATGCGCATTCTCTTCTTGACTTCGGATGAGCGGGTCAGGGGCATTACCTCGGACGACGGATTCGAAATCGGTGTCATTACCGGAGCGACCGTGTTCCTGCTGGTATTCACCGCGATTCTGGGAGCGATGGCCGGTGCCGTATACGGCGTCCTCAGGATGCTGCTGCGCGGTCCGAGGTGGTTGATAGCCATTGGCGTCGGGATAGCGGCGGCAGCGGGACAGGGAGCCCTCGTCGTGAAGGCGGACGGGATCGACTTCCGGATTCTCGAACCACTCTGGCTCGCCGTCGGCCTGTTCCTCCTCATTACGGGTGCCTGGGGCGTGTCGGTCGTTGCTCTGACCGAGCGGCTGTTGCGACCCGGCACGGTGTTCCGAGTGCTCCCGTCTCAGATCGATAGGCGATACGGAGGTGCATTCGGCAGCACGCTGGGATGGCTGGCCTTGCTGGCCATCACCACGCTCGGCATCATCGATCTTGCCCGCGACATAGCCAAGCTGACCTGAATCGCTCAGGCACGCTGGCGGTCTGGATAGCCGGCACGGCTGCCGGGTCTCGGCCGGGCGGAGCGGTGAGAGGTGGGGCTGCGGTCCTAGCCTTCTTCACCTGTGGAAGTGAGCACGACGGACGAGGGCCGCGGCCGGCTACTGCACGACGGGACGGTGGGGATCGTGGCCGGCACGTTTGTGGCGGGCGTCGCGGCCTACGCCTATCAGATCGCCGGGGGCAGGGTGCTGGGAGCCGAGGACTTCGCTCCAGTCTCGGTTCTTCTCACGCTGCACTTCATCGCCTTCGTGGTTGTGCTCATTCCGGTCGAGCAACTGGTGATCCGTGCTGTCACGCTCGGGACCGGACGGGATGTGGCCGTCGAGAGAGCCGTCAGACTGGTCGTTGCCGTGGCCGTATTCGGAGTGGTGGGCGTGTCGACGGTCTACCGGGAACGATTCTTCGCCGGAAGTGTGGTTCTGGTGGTCGCAGCCGGAGCCACAGTGCTCACTCATGCCGTCTTCGCGGTCGGGCGTGGCCGGCTGGCCGGTGCCACCCGGTACCGCTCGTACGGAGCGGCGAGCGGCGCGGCCGGCTTGGTGCGGGTCGCCGTCGCCTTTGCCGTACTCAGCGCTGCCCCGTCGGCGGGTGGGCTGGCCGCTGCGCTGGTCGTCGGCCCGCTCGTGATTCTGGCCTGGTGGCCGCGAGTGCCGCAGCCTGGCGCAAGCTCCATGCCGGGATCGGCTTCTCGATTCCTCACCGGCGTCGTGCTCGCATCGGGGGCCTCTCAAATGCTGCTTCTGGCCGGGCCCGTCGTTGCCGCCGTGGTTGGTGCATCGGCGGTTGAGGTGTCGGTGTTGTTCGGGACCCTAACTCTCTTCCGAGCTCCGCTCACCTTTGGCTACAACCTTCTGGCCCGGCTTCTGCCGCCCTTCACCCGCATGGCCGAAGCCGGCGAGGACGCTGAGCTCCGCAAGTGGGGAATCGGGATCGGCGTTGCCGGGGGACTGTTGGCCGGGGCGGCGGCCCTGGTCGGTAGATGGCTCGGCCCCGGCGTTGTCGCGCTGTCCTTTGGGGAGGACTTCAGGCCGGAGGCGACGGTCGCCATGTTGGTGGCGGCCGGCGTGATTGCCTCGGCCGCCGCTCTCTTCACCGGGGAGGTCCTGGTGGCGCGAGCAGAAACGGGTCGCCTGGCCTGGGCCTGGATTCTCGGTCTGGTGGCAGCCGCAGTGACGGTGCTCATCGCCGGGCAGGATCCCCGAGGTGTGGCGACCGGGTTTCTGGTCGGGGAAGCGGTGGCATTGGTTGCCATCATGTCTGCCATCTGGCAGGAGCGCGACGGCAAGGGCTACCTGCTCGCCAAGCGAACCCTTGATGTCGGAGTGTCGGCTGTGGTGTTGCTGTTGTCGGCCCCCGTCTGGCTGGTGGTGGCAGTAGCGTTGCGGATCGACTCGCCGGGACCGCTGTTGTATCGCCAAGAGCGGGTGGGATTGAACGGCGACAGGTTCGCGCTCCTCAAGTTCCGGACCATGGTGGACGGATCGGATGACTCGGTTTTGGCCGAGCATCTGGAGCAGCTGGCGAACTCACCGGACGACAGGCTGAGGATTGAGGCCGACCCGCGGGTTACGCCAGTCGGACGGTTCTTGCGGCGATGGGCGATTGACGAACTCCCCAAC
>JBPCTX010000245.1:0-6063 GCA_051011455.1 Acidimicrobiia bacterium
ACGTCGGACCGTTCTTCAGGTGGATGTCCGATGGCGCCTATCGCCCTCAGTTCGTGGCCGGCCAGACTGTGGCGGAGGGATCGGGCTGCACAACCGCTGTTGCCGACCAGGTGACTTCGCAGCCAAACGGCGTGATCATTGTTGAAGACACTGCCTCCAACGGAGGCTCGGCCCAGAGCGGGGTGTGGTGTCCCTATGAAGGGCAGTGCCCACCCTCGCCCCTGACCTACCCGGAGAACTACCGATCGGTGACCCTGGGCGCTCATGCCGTCGTCGGCTCGAATCCTCGGCTGGTCACCGTCGTGCATGAGTTGGGCCACACCTTGCACTTCGCCCACACCTTCAGCGGACAGACGGCCGGAACCTGGGCCGAATACGACAACCCGATTGATGTCATGTCCCGAGCCGGGGATCGCACCCGACTGATGGGCACTCTGGCGCTCAACCGCTACATCGCCGGCTGGATAGAGCCGGAAGACGTGCTTGTGGCCGACGGAGCCGGCTCCTTTCTCATCTCGCCCCTGGGGGGCACGGGTGATCAACTGCTACTGATCGAAAACGGCGAGCAAGGCTGGCTGACCGTGGTCGATGCCAGGGTCCGGTCCGGCTATGACGAGGCCTTGCCGGAAGCCGGGGTCAGTGTGCACGTGCTGGACCAGCGGGCTGAGGCCTGCGGCAGTTCGCTTCCGTGCTTCGGGTTGTCACGTCGTGTCTCTCAGTGGCCGGCCGAGGCCGATTCCACCGGCCACCTGCTGGCCGAAGGCGATGAGCTGGTGCTGCCAAACGGGTGGATACTGGCGGTGACCGGTCGAACAGCAGACGGCTTCCAGGTGAGCGTCGCCGATACCGGCGCCCCCCGCTTCACCGGTCCCGTCTACGCCACCGGAGTGGAGACCTCGAGTGTCGCCATTGCCTGGGAGCCGGCGCAAGACGAGGAGACCGTGACCTACCATGTCGCGGCCGACTCCCGAACCCCGATTGCTACGACCGATACCCAAGCGGTTCTCACCGGGCTCACTCCGGACCGGGAGTATGAGATTCGCGTCACTGCTCGCGATGCCAGCGGCAATGAAGTGAGCGCCGACCCGATCGGCGCCCGGACCTTGTCGGCTCGCGACAAGTGGGCGTCTCACGAAGCTGCCACCGGCCGGTGGAGCTTTCGCCAGGGCGAAGGAGTGGTCGACAGCGTCTACTTCGGAGTGCCGGGGGACGTGCCACTTCTGTGTGATTGGAACGGCGATGGACAGGACACCATCGGCCTGTTCCGGCCTCACGAGGGATTCGTGTACTTGCGCAACGCCAACTCGGTCGGTCTGGCCGACGTCGACTTCTTCTACGGGACCCCCAGCGACACCCCCTTGTGCGGAGACTGGGACGGCGACGGAGCCGACTCGATAGGGGTCTACCGGCCTCACGAGCAGCGCTTCTATCTGCGCAATGCCAACTCGCTTGGTTTCGCCGACTTCGACTTCCAGTTCGGAGTAGCCGGGGATCGGCCGGTGGTTGGGGACTGGGATGGGGATGGCATCGACACGGTCGGGGTCTATCGGTCCACCACCGGGCTCGTGCATGGCCTGGAAGGGGAGGTCATTCCCGTACTGGGCCCGGGACATCCGGTGGTGGCCGACTACTCCGGAGCCGGACGGGACGGGGTAGCTGCCTTCTCAGACGGAGTGCTGGCCTTCGGAACAGAGGGGGGACGGCAACTGATCAGGTTCGCGACATCCGGCCACTCGGTGTTGTCCGGATGGTGGGAGTAGATCAGCCGGCGGTGACCTCTCCGTACTCGGTTTCCATCCGGGACGGGAACTGACGATCCTCGCCGAGCAGATGCTGACCGAAGAAGCCGGTCAGCTCGTCGTCGAGGATGTCAACCAGGCGGCCGGAGTTGATTGAGCCCTGAATGCCGAGCAGGCCTCCGACCGGGCTCATCAAGGGAGCGAACACAAAGTCGCGGTGCTCGGTGCCGCTGATCGTCTGCCAGTACTGCGGCCCGGTTCCGTGCTCGAATAGCTCCCGCAGCACATCGTCGTTGTCTTCGCCCGCCCATTCCTCGCTGCGCACGAAGGCAAAGGGGATCTTCAAGCCCCGCTCGATGATGCCGGGATCGACCGGCTCCACCCAGGGGTCGAATCCCACGCCAGCCTGGCAGCGGAAGTCGGTGGCGCAGAAGGTGATAACCGCCCCTCCGCCGAGCGAGTGTCCGAAGAGTCCGAGGCGAGTGAGATCGAGGCGCTGACCAAGCGCTGTTGAGCGCCGTCCGCGGTTGATGTCTCCCAGTTCGTCGACGACGAAGGCGAGATCCCCGGCCAGAACTTCGATCAGCCGGCCACCCGCCTCCAGGAAGGCGGTGGTGCCGACCTCGTCCTCATCGGGGAGAGCCTCGGGGTCGGCCGCCACCTCTCGGCCACCCGGGAACACCGTCATCGACGAGGCGTAGGTGTGGTCGACTGTGACCACCACGTAGCCCTCGCTGGCCAGGGTCTCCACCTGGTTGAGATTGATAGTGCGAAACCCTCGCCAGCCGTGCGAGTAGACGATCACGGGGAAGCTGGCCACCGCGTCCGACACCGGGGCGTCGGGGTAGGTGTGGGTGTCGGTCAGGCTCAGGTGATCGAAGCTGAATGAGGGGACGTCCAGGAAGGACGCCAAGGACCCGCCGACGGCGGAGAGGTCTTCTATCCAGGGCCCGGTTTCGGCATCGGCGGCCGGTTCGGCCGGGTAGAAGATCTGAATCATCAGTTCGCGAGGTGCGCCGGCGTGGGGCCCGTAGGTCTCCTCCCGGTCTTCGTCGACCAGGTGAAGCGAGACGGTCCCGACGTCGTATGACCCGTCGGGAGTGGGCAGATGTAGGACCGGCAGGACCAGCGGGAGGGCAATCGCTGCGATGCCGACCACACCCCCCAGTACCCGTCCGGCGCCGCGCGCCCTCTGCGAGGGGACGTAGTCGTCGGGAGGGCCGATGAATTCCCACCAGGTGACGATGGCGATCATTCCGGCCAGGAGGTAGGCGGGGAGCATCTGCCACCGGTAGCCCTCGATCGCGATCTGCCACGGAACCACCATGGCCAGGAGCAACCCAACCCCTTGACGGATTCCCCGCCGGCCGGTGATGGTCGGGAGGATGAACCACAGGGCCGCCAATGCCAGTAGAAGGATCTCGAGCGTACGCATGCCATCCAGATTTCGACAGGGAAGTGGCCTTATCTTAGGTTTCGCGCTCTGTAATCCTGTGCATCCCCCGGTTGGCCGGGAGGGGTCGGATCAGGCGGTCAGGAAGCCTTCTGGGCGAGGAAGTCCATTACATCGTCCTGGCGAATCCGGGCCCGGTAGAGGCCTCCTCGGTTGCGGGCGACCGTCTCGGCGAAGCCGCCGGGATCGATCAATGGCTGCGAGCCGACAACAGCGACCCGGATGCCGTTGGCCTTGCGGCTGGCGATGAACATGCCGATCTCAAAGCGCTCCATCGTGGTCGGAGTCGGGGGTCCTACCTCATAGACATCGATGAGCACTGCGGCGCGATTCTCCCGAAAGGCTGCCGCGTAGGCCTGCTCGAATACTTCGATGGCGGCCGGCAGCGTGTACGAGCCTTGACAGCGCAGCAGCACGTACTCAGGCTCGACTTCGAATGTGACCTCAATGCTCATTGGGCGAGACTAGAGGTAGATCTTCCCAGGTCAGGGTATTGGCTCGCATCGAACCGTCAGAGTGTTGTGCCGGAGGAGCAAGTGAAACCACCACCTCGCTAGCTTTGGTGCATGCGTAGACGGACCTGGCTCCTGCTGATAGTCCTGGCCCTGGTCCTGGCTGCCTGTGCGCCGGGCTCGGACAACTTCGCACCCGACGACCGGGCCAACTTCTTCCACGGCGTGTGGCACGGCTGGATCGCGCCGTTCACACTCATCTGGCAGATCTTCAGCTCCGACACCCGGATCTACGAGCCACACAACACCGGATGGTGGTATGACTTCGGCTTCTACATCGCCGTGATTAGCGGCTTCGGGAGCATCGCCTTCAGTCGTGGCAACCAGCGCCGCTTGCGCAAGAAGGGCCGGCGGTAGAGCTGCCCTCGACGACGAGCCCTGAAGTGAATCTTGAGGCGGAAGCGCCCGTGCTCGACCGGCTCTCCGGTCTCGACCGCTTCTTGCCGGTCTGGATCCTGGCTGCAATGGCAGTGGGCCTGGGACTCGGCCGCCTCTTCCCCGATCTCAACGACTGGCTGGACACGGTCCAGATCGCCACGGTCTCGCTACCCATTGCCATTGGACTGCTGGCGATGATGTATCCAGTGCTGGCCAAGGTGCGTTACTCGCAGGTCGGCGAGGTGGCGGCCGACCGCAAGCTGATGGTGACGTCACTGTTCCTCAACTGGGTGGTTGGTCCGGCTTTGATGTTTGCCCTTGCCTGGTTGCTGCTGCCGGATCTCCCTGAGTACCGGACCGGCCTCATCATCGTGGGGCTGGCGCGCTGTATCGCCATGGTCTTGATTTGGAACGATCTTGCCTGCGGTGACCGGGAGGCAGCCGCGGTTCTGGTTGCCCTCAACTCGCTCTTCCAGATCGCGGCCTATGCGGTTCTCGGCTATTTCTACCTGGAGTTGCTTCCCGGTTGGCTCGGCCTGGACACTGCGACACTCGACGTATCCATGTGGGAGATTGCCCGGATCGTGCTCATCTTCCTGGGAGTTCCCCTGGCGGCCGGATATCTAACCAGGCGATGGGGCGAACGCACCAGGGGGGTTGAGTGGTATGAGTCCCGCTTCCTGCCCCGGATCGGGCCCCTGGCTCTGTACGGGTTGCTATTCACAGTGGTGATCCTGTTTGCTCTCCAGGGAGAGACCATCACCTCTCAGCCGGCCGACGTCGCACGTATCGCGGTCCCCCTGCTCTTCTACTTCGGGCTCATGTGGGGGATCTCGTTCGTGTTGGGACTTCGGCTCGGCTTCTCCTACGAGAAGAACACCACGGTTGCTTTCACGGCCGCCGGCAACAACTTCGAATTGGCCATTGCCGTTGCCATCGGCGTGTTCGGCGTCACATCCGGCCAGGCTCTGGCCGGAGTGGTCGGACCGCTCATCGAAGTGCCGGTACTAGTCGGCCTGGTGTACGTTGCGCTGTGGGCCCGGAAGCGCTATTACTCGGTGACCCCGTCGTAGATTCAGTCCAGCTATGAAAGTCCTTGTCTCCGGCGCTACCGGCTACATCGGAGGTCGACTGGTGCCCCGGCTGTTGGATGCCGGGGTTGAGGTGCGCTGTATCACCCGGGACCCGGCCCGACTCGACCTGGCTCCCTGGCGGGATCGGATCGAGGTGGTGGCGGCCGACGCACTGGACGCTGCCACTCTGCCGTCGGCTCTGGAGGGATGCGACGTCGCCTACTACCTGATCCACGCCATGGAGGACGCCACCGGCGACTACGTGCGGCGCGATCGGCAGGCCGCGGTCAACTTTCGGGAGGCAGCTGCCGCCGGGGACCTGCAGCGGATTATCTACCTGGGTGGCCTCGGCGACGACGACGGAGAGCTCTCCACCCACCTGGAAAGCCGGCATGAGGTCGGGCGGATCCTGGCGAAAGGCGAAACGGCGGTGACCGAGCTGCGGGCGGCGGTCATCATCGGATCGGGGTCGGTCTCTTTTGAGCTGATCCGACACCTGACCGAAGTGCTTCCGATCATGTTCCGCCCTCGCTGGCTGCGTACCCGCTGTCAGCCGATTGGCATTCGCAATGTCCTGGAGATCTTGGTCGCGATCCTGGACGAGCCGGGAGCCGAGGATCGCCTGTATGACATCGGCGGGCCGGACGTGCTCACCTATGAAGAGATGATGCTGACCTATGCCGAGGTCGCCGAGCTAGGGAAGCGCTGGGTGGTCCCTTTCCCGGTGTTCAATGCCCGGCTCGCTCCTGGGGTGATCGGACTGGTCACCCCGCTCGATCAGGCCACCATCCGGCCCCTGATCGAGAGTCTGCGGACCGACGTGGTGGTGGAGGGGCCTTCGCCGTCCGGTTTCGAGCCGGAGAAGCTCTTCGACTACCGCACAAGCGTGCGGCTGGCGCTGAGTCGAA
>JBPCTX010000246.1:0-11998 GCA_051011455.1 Acidimicrobiia bacterium
ATCCCTCCGCTGGCGGGGAGCCCGGAGAGGTCCTGGGTGATGAAGACCCAATTGGCCTGATCACGGTGAACCGCCACGGTGTCCGTGCCGTCGCCGTCCCAATCGCCGGCAATCGGCATGTCGCCCGGGTTGCCGAAGAAGAAGGAGTTCTGGCCCACTCCGAAGTCATTGCTGTTGCGCAAGTAGACGAATCCGGTCGATTCCCGGTAGAGCGCAACGGTGTCGATGCCGTCGCAGTCCCAGTCTCCCAACAGCGGGGTGTCGCCGGGCACTCCGAAATAGAACGAACTGACCCGACCGTCGCTGTACTGAAGGTGCCAACGGCCGGTGCCGGGGTCAAACAACGCAACCTGGTCCGGAGTGCCAACTGCCGCCGGGGCGGGTGGGGCCGGGACCACCAGAAGGGCGGCCAGGACGAACAAAACCAGCCAGCCGGACATGCGTCTCCTCATATCCGGGAGGGTAATGGTCGCCGATGCCTGTGTGGCCGAAAAGGAACTAGTCCCCGCTTCAACACCTGGAGGCGCGCTCAAGGCAAGCCGCGAGCGGGTCGACCTTTGAGAGGTGAACCGTTCAACTCTTCTCGCCATCAGCGCCGTGGTCTCGGTGCTGATGCTGGCCGTGGCGTTTCGCATCGCTTCACCGTCACTCACCGACGATGTCACCGCCAGCTATGAGGTGCGGGGGGACAGCATCGTGTTGCTGGAGGGGGAGGCGGAACCGTGGCACGCCGGGGCCTGGGAACGGTGGGTGGAATTGGTTCCGTCGTCGAGCCGGTGGCGAGTCGGCCGATTCGAGACGATCGCCGGCTCAACCGACGGCCAGGTCGAGCCGGTCTCTGACAGCCTGCAGGTGTGGATCCTGCGCATCTCACAGCTGGAGGAGGAGATACTGGACGTGGCTCTCATCCACGAACTAGGTCACCTGGCTTCGCTTGGCCCGGGCCAGATTCTTCCCGACACGGATCCTTCGGTGAGAGACAACTGTGTCACCTACTTCTCGGTCGAAGGATGTGCCATACCCGGCGGATTGTTCGACCGGTTCGTGGCCGAATTCTGGGACCTGGAGAGCGGATGGGACTCAGGCTCGCACGCCTCCGAGCAGCGATTCCAGAACGATCGGGACTCCTATGTCACCGGCTATGCCGCCACCAACCCCGGTGAGGACATCGCCGAGACTTTCGTGTTCTTCGTCTACCGGCTGCGTCCGACCGGCCCCACCATCGCCGAAGACAAGATTCGTCTGCTGTGGGAGTTCCCCGACCTGGTGGAGCTCAGGGAGACACTGCGCCGCAACCTGGGATAGCTAGCGAAAGTCCCGGCTCTTGACCTTCTCAACCACCAGAGGATGGAACCGGCGGGCCACCAGGTTGGTTACCCCGTCCCGGAACTCGAGGATTCCCTCGATGATCAGTCCCACTTCCTTGCGGGCGATGTCGCGCTGAGCGTTCCAGACCGCCGGCAGAACCACCACGTTCAACAAGCCGGTCTCATCCTCCAGATTGAAGAACATCACACCGTTGGCGGTGCTGGGACGCTGGCGATGAGTGATGATGCCTCCCACCCTGGCTCGCTTGCCGTGCCGGCGGCGGCTGAGAGCTTCGGCCACCGTCAGGCAGTCGGCAGCCGCCAGTTGCTCCCGCACGAACTCAACCGGATGGCGGGGAGAAACCCCGGTGGTCCACAAATCAGCCTGCATCTCCTGAAACTCGCTCATTCCCGGCAAAGCGGGTGCTTCCACTCCGGCCGCCAGCGCCAGCCGGTCGGGCCCCAGGCCGGCCGCGGCACCCGCCGCCCACATCCCCTCCCGCCTTCCCACTCCCAGCGACTCGAGGGCGCCGGCGGCTGCCAGGCTTTCCAGAGCATCGAGGGGAAGGCCGGTGCGCTGGGCCATGTCTTCCACCGAAACGAAGGCCTCTCCGAACCGGCGGGCGGCTTCGATGCGGGTGACTTCGGCATCCCCCAGATCGCGCACATAGCGAAGGCCCATCCGCAGGGCGACCGCCGGGCGGAGCGGGTCCCCCTCCGGGCCGCGACCCCGCCGGTAACGCATCCCGTAGTAGACGGCAATGTCGTTAGGGTCGGTCTCAATCGGCTCAATCGTGCAGTCGTACTCGGACTGGTTGATGTCCGGCCCCAGCACGATCACCCCGTGGCGCTGCGAATCCTGCACCAGCGAATTGGGTGTGTAGAACCCCATCGGCTGGGCGTTGAGCAGCCCGCACAGGAACTCGGCGGGCCAGTGGTACTTCAACCACGAGGAGGCATACACGATGTAGGCGAAACTGACCGAATGGCTCTCGGGGAAACCGAAGGCGGCAAAGCCCTGCAGCTTCTCCCAGATCTCATCGGCAGCTGGACCGGTGATGCCGTTGGCGGCCATCCCGGAATACAGCTCGACCTGCAGCTTGCCCATCGCCTCCACACTGCGCTTGGAGGACATCGCCATCCGGAGACGGTCGGTCTGACCTCCCGTGAACCCGGCGCAGACCCGGGCCAATTCCATCAGCTGCTCCTGGAACACCGGCACCCCCAGCGTCTTCTCCAGGATCGGCTCGGCCAGGGGATGGGGATAGGTGACCGGGGCTTCTCCATTGCGGCGCTGCAGGAAGGGATGGACCGAGTGGCCCTGAATGGGCCCGGGACGGATCAAGGCCACCTCGATGGCCAGGTCGTAGAAGGTCTTTGGCTTCATCCGCGGCAGGGTGGCCATCTGTGCCCGCGACTCCACCTGGAACACCCCGACGGTGTCGGCTTTGGTGAGCATCTCATAGATCACCGGCTCCTGGGGAATGGTGGCCAGATCGATCTCGACGCGGTGGGCTTCCTCGATCAGGTCGACGGTCAGATGAAGCGCATTGAGCATGCCGAGGCCGAGCAGATCGAACTTGACGATGCCGATGGCGGCGCAGGACTCCTTGTCCCACTGCAGAACCGAGCGGTCCTCCATTCGCCCCCACTCGAGCGGGACCACCTCGTGCAACGGGCGGTCGGCGATCACCACCCCTCCCGAGTGAATCCCCAGATGACGGGGGAATCCGTCGAGCCGGTGGCAGATGTCGTAGATGAGCTCGGCGGTCAGGCCGGCCGGCAACTCGACCTGGTCGGCGATCGACTTCGGGTCACGGGTGTCGAGGTACTTGGTGGGCCCGTTGACCTGAGCCTGGGTGAGACCAAACGCCTTGCCGACGTCCTGGAGCACCGAGCGGGCCCGGTAGGTGATGACGTTGGCCACCATGGCCGCCCGCTCCCGGCCGTAGCGCTGATAGCAGTACTGGATGACTTCTTCGCGCCGCTCGGCCTCGAAGTCGACATCGATGTCTGGCGGCCTTCCCCGTTCTTCGGATAGGAAACGCTCAAAAGGCAAATGGAGCCTGATCGGGTCCACCCGGGTCAGCCCGATGCAGCGGCACACTGCCGAGTCGGCCCCCGAGCCGCGGATCTGGCAGTAGATGTCACGGGATTTGGCGAACTCCACCAGGTCCCACACCACCAGGAAGTAACCGGGGAATCCCAGCTCGTCGATGATCTTCAATTCGTGCTCGAGGCGATCGGCCGCCCGGGGATCGACGCCACCCGCTCCATCCGGATAGACATCCCGGGCTCCTTCGAAGACCAGATGACGCAGGTACTCCATCTCACTGCGGAAGTGTCCTGGCATGGGGAAGTCGGGCAGCCGGGGAGCCACCAGCCGCAGATCGAAAGCCAGGTTCCGGCCCAGTTCGGCGGCAGTGGCCACCGCCCCCGGATAGGGAGCGAAGCGTCTGGCCATCTCCCCCGGTGGCTTCAGGAACCGTTCATCGGTAGCGGGCCGGAACCCGTCGGCAGCATCGAGATCCCTCCGCCCGCCGATGGCGGCCAGCACTTCGGAAAGGTCGACCCGGGAACGAGCGTGATAGTGGGCGTTGTTGGTGGCTACCACCGGGATGTGCAACCCGGCGGCCACCTCGGCCAGCAGCTCGTTGCGGGGATCATCTTCCGGCATTGCGTGGTCCCACAACTCGGCATAGAGCCGGTCGCCGAACACGTCTCGCAGCCGGGCCAGTTCCCGGCGCGCCCCGGCAGCATCACCGGCCCCGGCGGCCCGCGGCACCGCCCCCTGCCGGCACCCGCTGAGAGCGACCAGGCCGCCCCGGCGGGCGGCTTCGGACAGGTCGTCCCAGTCATAGACAGGGCGATCCTTCTCCCCCCGGAACTGAGCCCGGGTGATCAGCTCCCCGAGGGCAGCGTACCCGGCCGGCGAACCGGCCAGCAACACCAGGTGGTCGACCGGGTCGGCTCTAATCGGCTTGGAGCCGTGCATCTGGCGGATCCTCCCCCGGCGCTTCTTGTTGGGACTCTGGGCCAGTTCCGGATTGTCTCCCGGGCCCGGAATCGGATTGCCGCCGCGGTCGGCAGCCGGGGCCGGCATCCCGATCTCTGCCCCATACACGGCCGGCAAGCCTGCCGCCCCGGCTGCCTCGTTGAACTGGACCGCCCCGTAGAAACCGTCATGATCTGTCACCGCCAGCGCCGCGTACCCCAGCTCGACCGCCCTCTCAACCAACTCGGCCGGCCACGATGCCCCATCGAGAAAGGAGAAGTTGGTGTGGGCATGCAACTCGGCGTAGGCGGTCATGAGCCATTATCGAACATATGTTCGATCAATGTCAAACAGCCACGAAACCCTCAAGCTGGGCGGGAGCGGGGACGTCTCAGTACACATGAATGGTTCCTTTCCCTACCGGGCCACCCTGCTCAGCCTGATCGGCGCCGCCCTCGGGAGCACTCTGTGGCTGCTCCTGGCAATTGCCGGTGACCTGGAACGAGCCTTCCCCGCCCTGCTGGTCGGACTGCTGGCGGGAGGGGCCACCCGTCTCGAACCGCGGCGCGGCCGACCGGTTCAGGTGGCCGCTCTGGCATTCACCCTTGTCTGCCTCACCATCGTCCAGTACCTGGTGGTCCGCCACGCGATCGTCACCGACCTGGTCGACGCCGGAGCGGATCGCTCGGTGCCGATGCTGCTCTCCCCCGCCTCCATGTGGTCCGTCACCTTCGGCTGGCTGCGGATCTACCCGATCGATGCCGTCTTCTGGGTGCTGTCGGCGGCCGCCGCCCTCGCCCTCCCGGCCGGTGGAGAGACCCCGGCCACCCGGGGCGTCGCAGCCCTAGCATCGGAGGCGTGAGGAACCCGCCTGCTGATCTCGATGAGGCTCGCCGCCGTATTGCCGCCGCCGAGCTGGTCGGCGTTGCCAGCAATCACCTCCTGACCGACCTTTACTCAACGATGGAGTTCTCCGACCTGGTGGCGGTCAAGAACCTGCTGAAGAAGTTCTTCTCGGCCCAGCCGTTTGAGGCATCCGACGCCGAGAGGCTCGACATGTTCCTGACCCGCAACGTCGAGCAAGCCGACGGCTGGTTCGAGCACGACCTCGGACAGGGCCTGCGCTTGCTTCACGGCTTCGACGGAGAGACCTACCGGCTGTGGGCTACCGGTGGCACCGACGACGAAGCTTCGATATTCGACCGCGTCTTCTCAGGGCCGGTGCAGCCCGAGGCCACCCCCAACCCGCGCCACGTCCGATTCGTGATCGGCGGCGAGCCGGCCCCCGGCATCTGGTTCCGGGCTGGGGACGACCTCACCGACGACAGAGCCGCTGCCCTGCTGGAGGACCCGGACGTCACCGACGTGCTGGTGGCAGGCGACTTCGTTGCCATCGGCCTGCGGCGAGCGGCAATGTGGAAGGACCGCCTCGACGACCTGGTTGAGACTGTGACCAGCCTGTTCTGGACGGCCGACCGGGAGGTGGTCGATCTCGACGGGCCCACCCGCGACGAGCTGGTGTCCGGCCAGAGCACCGGCGCCCTCCATCTGTTGAATCCCGACGACCCGGACTCGCGGACCACACTGGTCGATGCCCGCGACAGCGATGATGCCCGCGCCCGGCGAATGGCGGTGGCCACCCTGGCCCAGTCCTCGGATCTCGCCTACGCGGTTTCCATCCTCAACGACGCGTTCGGGGACCCCTCGCGCCTGGTGCGGCGCACCGTGATCGACTCGGCCGTCGACCTCGAAGAGGATGCCGCTCGCAGCCTGCTGGAGCTAGCGCTGGCCGACGAGGACGATTGGATCCGGTGGAAGGCCGTCAAAGGCCTGTCCGACCTGGGCCTGGGATCGAGCGCACCGGCGGTGGAAGCGCTGGCCGAAGACCCGGACTTCCAGGTCCGCTTCGAGGTGGCCGCGGCCCTCCGACGCGACTAGATAGCGGCCTGTTCCAGTCCCTTGGTGGGACGCGAGACGATGTACCAGCAGATGGCGGCCGCCAGCGCCACCATCCCGGCCCCCAGATAGACGTTGCGCACGGCCAGTCCGATGGTGAGGGCGAAACTGGCTACCACTGCCACCACACCTGTGACCTTCATTCGCATGGTGAAACCCTTACCGGCGCGGTAGTCGCGGATCATGGGTCCGAACAGGCGATGATTGAGAATCCACTGGTGAAGGCGCTCGTTGCCCATGGCGAAGAAGAATGCTGCCAACAGGATGAAGTCAAACGTCGGAATTCCCAGCACCCCGACTCCAATGAATCCGAGCACCAGGAACAACAACCCGAGGGCCGTGTAGATCACCCGCAAAACGCGGCTGCGCGACAGCTTGTCCGACATCGGCGGCAGGATATCGGGATCCGGGAGCTGGCGGAAACGTCACCGCTCGGGGTAACCGGTAGATTTGCTCCAACCCAACTGCCGGCGAGAACATGACCCGATCACCAAGCGACAGCCCGGATGGCGCGGCCGGATGGCCGGTTCCCGAGCTGCTGCCGTCGTTCGCTTCCTTCGCTGCAATTGGGCCCGGCGACCCCGACGGCCACCCCTTCGTCGCCGAGGAAGCTGCCCTGCTTTCGGAGCGGGCAGTAGCCGGCCGGCGCAAGACTTTCCGGCTGGGCCGGGCCGCCGCCCACGCCGCCCTGCAAGTGATGGGCCGCGACGAGGTCGCCATCCTGACCGGTCCGGGCCGGGAGCCGATCTGGCCGGCCGGCATTGCCGGAGCCATCTCGCACGTTTCCGAGCTGGGTGTAGCTCTGGTCGCACCGGCGGCCGACACCGACGGCGTTGGGATCGACATCGAGGAGACCGGCGGGCCGCGACCGGAGCTGGAGGGCCAGGTGCCGCGATCCGAGGAGCTGGCGTGGCTGGATCGGGCTGAGGCGGCCGACCGCGACCGCCTGTTGCTGGCACTGTTCTCGGCCAAGGAGAGTCTCTTCAAGGCCTTCTACCCCCGCATCGGCAGCTTGTTTGGCTTTGAGGCCGCGGCTCTCGCTCCGGCTCCGGCGGGATTCACGGCCCGGATGGTCGCCGATCTAGACCCCGACTACCCGGCCGACCGGACCTTCCATGTCGCCTGCAGCTGGACTGAGCAGGCTGTGCTGACCTGGCTGATCCTGCCCAAGACGCCGGCCTAGAGCGCCAGCACCCCTTCGATGGCCTCGGTCATTTTGACCCGCCGCTGAGTGACCGGGCTCGACCCATCCAACAGTGCCTCGGTGTCGGCCAGGACCTGCCCGAGACCAAAGCGCTGGACGAACGGGTCGGGGGTGGGGACGCCTCCCGCCACGGTCGACTCCCAGGCGACCATGTCGTCGACCGCTCCGTCCCCGAGGGCTCCTACCGCCGCCAGGCCGAGGCGGCCGGCAATCATCCGATCCCGGAAGGTGGGACTCCCACCCCGCACCAGATGGCCAAGCACCGTCGCCCGCACGGCCACGTCGGGGAGATCCTCGGCAATCCTGGCTTCCACATCCCGGGTGAGCCGCGTGGTGGGATAGGCAACGCCTTCCGCCTTGATGATGAGCACCCTCCGTTTGCCCCGGTCTTGCTCGAACGAGGTCCGGATAACCGATTCCACGGCGTCGAGGATCTCGCCCTCACTGCGGTGGCGCTCGGGGATGAGGATGGCGTCGGCGGCGGCAGCCACCGCCGAGGCCATGGCGAGGTAACCGGACTGACGACCCATCACTTCAATGATGAAAGCCCGCTTATGAGCGCGCGCCGTGTCCGAGATGCGGTCGCAAGCATCGACGATGGTGTTGAGGGCGGTGTCGACCCCGAGCGAGAACCCGGTGCAGCCGACGTCATTGTCGATTGAGGCAGGGATGACGACGACGGGAAACAACTCGGCGAAAGCATGGGCACCGGCCGCCGAGCCGTTGCCGCCGATAACGATCAACCCGCCCACGCCCGCTGAGCGCAGCCCGTCGGCGGCCAGGCGGCGATGCTCCTCCAGGAGGAACCGCTCGCTGCGGCTGGAGCCGAGAACGGTGCCGCCCAGGCCGCCGGCGGCATCAACCGTCCGGTCCGATCGGACGCGATCCTCGTCGAGCCGCACTGTCAGATCCACAAGACGGCCGTCGACCAGCCCCTCAAAACCCTGTTCCACTCCGGCCACATCGACGTTGTTGGCCGCCCCCACTTTGGCGACCGCCCGGAGGGCCGCGTTCATCCCGGGGGCGTCGCCTCCCGAAGTGAGAGCAGCAATCCGTGGCACCGGCCGAGTTTAGGAAGCCGACCTGACCCGATCGACGTCGACAACCCGCACGGTCAAGGCATCGGGAGACTGCGGATCCCCAACGACGTGGAACACCAGTTCCACTCCTTCGAGGTCCGAGCCGGCCGCCGCCAGCCCGAATTGGCGCTGCAAGGAGGATGGGGAGATGTTGGACAAGGCCCCGACCAGGATGTGGACGCGGGTGGGGTGACCACCTCCCGGGTGGCTCGTCGCCTGCTCAAGCAGGCGTTGTACCAGCGTCCGCCTTGCCATGATCTACCTTCGGCAAAGATCGGAGAATCCTGGACCGGGACACCTAGGCTCGCCGGCATGCGAGTTCTCTTTGTCTGCACCGGGAACATCTGTCGGTCGCCGTACGCCGAAGCCGCTGCCCGCCAACAGGCGGGCCTCGAGGCAGCCAGTGCCGGCACCGTGGCGATCACCGGCGCAGGTGCAACACCCACGGGCGTCGCCGTCGCCGCTGAGCTCGGAGTGGAGATGGCCGGCCATCGGGCCGATGACCTGACGCCACAGCTAATCGCCGACGCCGATGTGATCTTTGGCATGGCACAGGAGCATGTGACCGCCGTGCGGGCGCTCGATCCCGGAGCCCGCGTTGAGTTGCTCGACCCGGATGGAGCCGACATCCCCGACCCGTACGGCGGGGACCGTGCCGAGTATCGGGACAGCTACGCACTGATCCAGCGAGCCCTGGAACGGCGCCTGGAGGAAGGGGCCTTACGGCCCGGGTGAGGCTCCTCCGGATCCCTATGCTGAGGGCGAGGAGGCCCACTGATGAAAGAATTCCACGTCCCCGCGCTGGTTGATGTAGCGCCCAATGACAACGCCATCGCCGCGCTCTTCGACCTGGCCGGCAAGCACCCCGACCGGCCGGCGATTGCCTATCGAGACGGCGACCGCTTCGTCGACGTCAGTCTCGGCGAGTTCGCCGCCCGCGTCCGCCAACTGGCCGCCGGTCTGATAGCGCTCGGCATAGAGCCCGGCTCCAAGATCGCACTCCACTCGGGAACCCGGCAAGAGTTCACCTACTTCGACTACGCCATCTGGGCGGCGGGGTGTGTGACGGTCCCGATCTACGAGACCTCCTCGGAGGAGCAGGTTGAGTGGATCGTCTCCAACAGCGAGGCGGTGGCCATCATCTCCGAGACTCAGGAGATGAAGGACAAGTTCGACGCGGTGGCAGCCGGGATTCCTACCTGCCGGCACTCAATCGTCATCGAGAGCGGCGGCTTCGACCAGCTGCTCGAGGGAGGCGCCGGGGTTGACCCGGCCGAGGTGGACAGACGGTGGCAGGCCATCAAGCAGGAGGACCTGGCCACGCTGGTCTATACCTCCGGCACCACCGGGCGGCCGAAAGGGTGCATGCTCACCCACCACAACTTCATCTT
Organism: Acidimicrobiia bacterium; assembly: GCA_051011455.1. Taxonomy (GTDB): domain Bacteria; phylum Actinomycetota; class Acidimicrobiia; order Spongiisociales; family SHLN01; genus SHLN01. The sequence goes on from JBPCTX010000246.1 coordinate 9,933, forward strand.
CCTGGTTCGCCAACTGGTGGCAGCGGTCCCACCTGCCTTTCACGAGGGAAGCTCAACCTTGTTCTTCCTGCCGCTGGCTCACATTTTTGCCAGGGTGGCCCAGGTGGCCTGCGTGTCGGCGGGGGTCAAGCTCGGCTACTCGACCGGGGTCCCCCAGCTGTTGGAGGAACTGGCGATCTTCCAGCCGACCTGGCTTTTCAGCGTCCCCCGCGTGTTCGAGAAGGTCTTCAACGGAGCTCAGCACAAAGCCCATGCGGAAAGCGGAGTCAAGGGCAAGATCTTCGACCACGCCGCCAAGGTGGCCGAGGAGTACTCGCGTCAGGCGCAGGCAGGTTCGGTCAAGCCTTTCACCAACATCCAGCACGGTCTGTTCGACAAACTGGTCTACTCCAAACTGCGGGCCGCTCTCGGTGGACAGGTGACCTATGCCATCTCGGGCGGGGCCGCTCTCGGCGAGCGCCTCGGCCACTTCTTCACGGGCGTTGGTGTCCACATCCTGGAGGGGTACGGACTGACCGAGACCACGGCCGGCTCCACCCTCAACCGACCCGATGCCACCTCGGTCGGCAGCGTTGGCCAGCCGATCCCGGGCGTCACAGTTGCCATCGCCGACGACGGCGAGGTTCTGATCAAGGGCCCTCACATCATGGAGGGCTACTTCAAGAATGACGCCGCCACCGCCGAGTCAATCAACCCCGACGGTTGGTTCCATACCGGAGACATCGGCGAACTGGACGGGGCGGGATTCCTCCGCATCACCGGGCGCAAGAAGGAGATCCTGGTGACGGCGGCCGGCAAGAACGTGGCACCGGCAGTCATCGAAGACCGGATCAGGGCCCATGCTCTGATCAGTCAGGCCATGGTGGTTGGTGACGGTGAGAAGTTCATCGCCTGCCTGGTCACCATCGACCCGGATGCCTTCCCGGCCTGGGCCGAGGAGAACGACAAAGCGGGAACGGCGGTGGCCGACCTGGTCAAGGACCCGGAGTTGATGGCCGAAGTGCAGGAAGCCATCGACGACGGCAACAAAGCCGTTTCACGGGCCGAGGCGGTGCGGGAATTCCGCATCCTGCCCGAGGACTTCACCATCGACGGTGGAGAAATAACGCCCACCCTCAAGCTGCGCCGAGCCATCGTGATGAAGAAGTACGCGGGAATGGTTGAGGACATCTACCGGTAGAACGGCCGCGGCCGTTCTCCCGAGCAAGCAGCGGACAGCAAACAGCAAACAGCGACAGCTCAGAGCTGCAGATGAGAACCGGTGCTTCTGGCTGAAAGCTGATGGCTGACAGCTGATGGCTCAGCTGATCGGAAGATCAGCTGACAAATGAGTCGTAGCCGAGGCCGATTAGGTAGCTGACGATGGCGCCGATGCCAGCGACGGCTACGTTTTCCAGGCCGCTCTTGATCGGGTTGGTGCGGGTCATTTGCGTCTTGACGACTCCGACAACGAACAGGCCAATGGCAGCCCCGATCGCCGCCACCACCAGGGCCTCGTCGGGGTCGGCCATGAAGGCGAACGGCAAAACGCTCGGCAGCGACCCGGCCAGGAACAGCAGCCCCGACATCACCATCGCAAACATCGGGTTGCGGCGTCCGTCGTCGATGACGCCGAACTCGAATGCCTTCATCAGTCCCATCAGGACTTCTTCATCCTCATCCGCCGACTCCACCACTGCCTCGATCGCTGCCTCGGTTACTCCGAGATCCCCGAGGAACTCGCGGACCTCGTCCAGCTCTCGATCCTTGTAGTACTTGAAGTGCTCGCGCTCGAGGGCGAGCTCACCGTCGATGGCCTCTTCTTGCGACTTGGTGGCCATGTACTCCCCGGCCGCCATCGAAACGGCTCCGGCGAAAGCTCCCGAGAGGCCGGCCAGCAGAACGACCTTGGCGCTGACTCCACCGCCGACCACCCCCACCACCAGCAGGAACATCGACACCAGGCCGTCGTTCACGCCCAGAATGATGTCGCGCAAGTACTGGGAGCGCGGGCCGAGGTGCTCCTGATACGGCGGGATCGCTTCCTCTGACTCGGGGATGGACATCGAGCAAATGCTACCGGGCGG
>JBPCTX010000247.1:0-4354 GCA_051011455.1 Acidimicrobiia bacterium
TGCGACCAGCGTGACTACAAGAATGATCATCATCTGAGTGCGCATGGAATCCTCTGTCTGAGCGAACTCCCAGCGTCGCGTGCCGAGATGTGGCAGTCGAGTGCCAAACGGCAGGATTGGCAGGAAACCCGGCTCAAAGGCGGACTGGACGAGCGTTAGCGCTCCGCCCCACGGCAAGTGACGACGGCAGTCGCTGCCATGCCTTCGTCCCTGCCAATCCAACCCATGCCATCGGTGGTAGTGGCTTTGACGGAAACCCTCTCGGTCTCGATGCCGAGCGCCGTCGCCAGCGCGGCCCGGATCGAGTCACGGTGCGGCGACACCCGCACACTTTGAGCTATCACCGTCACATCCAGGAACTCGACTTCTACTCCGACACACATGGCGATCACCTGCCGAAGCAGGACCATGCTGTCGGCCCCCTCCCACTGCGGATCGGAGGAGGGAAAGTGCTGGCCGAGGTCGCCCAAACCGGCCACGGCCAGCAGGGCATCGGCAACCGCATGGGCTACGAGGTCGCCATCCGAGGTGGCCTCAAGCCCTCGCTCGGCATCCACAACCACCCCGCCCAGGCGCACCGGTGGATCGCCGCCAAAGCGATGGGCGTCGAATCCCCAGCTAACCCGCATGAATGGCCTCTACCAATCGCAAGTCGGAGGGCACGGTCACCTTCAAGTTGGTGACCTCGCCCGGAACAGTGACCACTGCCCCTCCGATTTCGGCAACCATCTCGGCGTCGTCGGCTGCGTCGCCGCCGATCCGTTGATGAGCCTCCCGCAGCTGGGCTGCTGCGAAGCCCTGCGGTGTCTGCACCGTCACCAGATCATCGCGCGTCACGGCTGCCACTACTCGCTCCCCGTCCACCCGCTTGGTGGCGTCATGGATCGGGGTTGCCGGCACCACGCCGGCCACATCGCCGATTTCCAATCGGGCGATCACGCGACGGACCAGATCCGGGGTAGCCAGTGGTCGGGCGGCATCGTGAACGAGCACGAAGTCGACTCCGGTCGGGACTCTGGCCAGACCCGACTCCACGGAGTCCCGCCGGCGGTCACCGGGTGGAGCGGCACCGTCGAAGTCGGCAACGATCACAACGTCATGGACACCGCCATCGATGAGCGAGCGGCGGGCCCACTCCCACAAAGGCTCGCCGCCCAGGAGTTCGAATTGCTTGGGTCCACCGAATCGGTCACCCCGCCCGCCCGCAACGACTATGCCCCAGGTTTCGTTCACGCCGCCAGTCGGCCGAAAAGCATGCGCCCCATCTGGGTGCGGACGGCATTGGAAACCTGGACTTCAACGGTCTCGCCGACCGCCTTCTCTGCCCGTTCGATTACCACCATTGTGCCGTCGTCGAGATAGCCGACTCCCTGTCCCGGCTCGGAGCCTACCTTCTCGATCGTGACTTCAATCAGGTCGCCGGCACCGGCCTGTGGGCGGAGCGACTCGGCGATGGTGTGAGGGTTGAGAACAGTGATTCCGCGCACGCCGGCTGCCGCGGCCAGGTTGTGATCGGTTGTTACCAGGGTGGCTTCACTGCGCTCGGCGATGGCCAGCAGTTTGGCGTCCACCTCGGGGAATTCGGGAACGTTCTCCTCGAGGATGGCCATCTCCACCCCCGCCACATCCCGCAGCGACTCGAGAACATCTAGACCACGGCGACCCCGGCGGCGCCGGTTGACGTTGCCCGAGTCGGCGATGGCCTGCAGCTCGTCGACGACAAAGGCCGGCACCCAGTGGCGGCCCCGGGCCAACCCGCTCCGGGCCAGGTCGAGCACCCGGCCGTCAATGGCGGCCGACGAGTCGATCAGGAAGGACTTGGGGTCTGAGTTGAGCCGGTGGGAGGCCAATGGTTTGCGACTGCCGAGGCCGACCGATGCGAGCAGCTCATCGGCCCGGGCCGAGAAGATGGTCCCGGCGAACGCCGATACCAGCAGAACGATCAGGGCGGCCAGCGGCCAGCCCACCTCCGGGGGAAGCAGGACGACGACCGGGACACCGAGGGCGGTGCCGACCACAATGCCGATACCGATGCCGAACGCACCGGCGAACAACTGCGGGCCACTGAAGCGGGGGACAATAGAAGTGGGGGCGACGTCCAGGGCGCGGCGCACGAGGCGCCCGAAAGCACCTCCAATGACGTAGCCGAGCCCGGCCCCGATGGTGGCCCCGACCACGGTCGAGCTGTCACCAATCTGGGAACCAATCATGAAACCCGCTGCTGTCGCAGTGAGAGTGACCAGCAGGCGAGTGGCCTCGACCATCATGAGAGGCCTAGTCCTCTTCTGGCAGCTCCACCTTTGGCAGGGCGCGCAGGATGCGCTTTTCGGTTTCGTCCTCGTCGAGGTTGAGGGCGAACCGCAGCTCGCTGTTGAGGATGAGGTGTGCCTTGGAGAGCATTCTCTTGAGTGCCGGCGAGATCCCCTTCAGCTGCTGAGCGTAAGTGAGGTCGCGCACAACTTCGGCGACCTGATAGATGTCCCCGCTGTTGATCTTCTCGGTCAGAACCTTGTACCACCGGCTCCAATTGCTCCCTGCCTCTTGCGGCTCGTCTCTGAAAACTGCGAATACCTTGCGGGCCGCGTTCTTGGAGATCACGGGGCGCACCCCGAGCTCCTCGGCACGGTCAACCGGGACTCGCACGATCAATTGATCGGTGGCTACTTCGAGCACGAAGTAATCCACCCTCTTTCCATCGACCGGTTGCTTCTCCTTCTTGACGATGATTGCTGCCCCGTGATGGGGATAGACAACCTTGTCGTTGACCTTGAATTTGGACGGCGTCGGCTTCCGAGCAGGCTTCGGAGCCTCAGCAGCCGCCTTCTTCGCAGGAGCCTTCTTGGCAGGAGCCTTCTTGGCCGCAGGCTTCTTCGCGGCCGGCTTCTTGGCAGGAGCCTTCTTGGCCGCAGGCTTCTTCGCGGCCGGCTTCTTCGCGGCCGGCTTCTTGGCCGCAGGCTTCTTGGCCGCTGCTGTCTTCTTGGCGGCCGGTTTCTTGGCGGCCGGTTTCTTGGCAGCTGGCTTCTTGGCAGCTGGCTTCTTGGCCGGTGCCTTCTTGGCAGCTGGCTTCTTCGAGGCAGGTTTCTTTGTGGTCATGGGTGCGGGATCATAACCCGCTTACAGGTCCTGCACGCGGACAACCATTCCCGCCTCTTGCTGAAGCTGATCGAAGTAGGTCCGGAGCTGGTGCGCCCTCGCTCTCCCCACCCCCTCGACCCCTGCCAGTTGCTCGGCCGTAGCCGACATCATGCGTGCCAGGTTCTTGAAGTGAGCAACAACGCCCTCCTTGACGCTGCCGGGCAAGCCGGGGACCGAGTCGAGTATGCGGAACCCGGCCGGCCGCGCCGCTTCGTCCAGGTCCTTGAAGCCGAACACTCCGGCCACCGCCTCGGTGTCGTGCACCTCGCTGATCGACAAGTGGGCGAGATCGTCAAGGTCCTTCTTGCGATGGCGACGGGCGGCGTAATCGGAGATCACCAGATCGGCAAGATGGTCTACACCCAGCAGCAGGTCGGCGGCCTGGAACCGGATCAGGGTGCCCTCCTCGCCGAGCGCCACGGTCAGATCGTCGACCTCTGAGCCCAACCGATGGATGATCTCGGCCCGCTGCACGATGGCGGCCGCCGACCGGTAGGTGACGGCCCCTTCCACCTCCTGGCGGTTGAGGAGTTCGACGGACAGGTCGAGGCGCCGGCGAAAGCGATCGAGTGTTTGAACGAGCTGGTTGACGCGCGGGAGGACGGTGACCGGGCTCTCCAGCTCGTGCCTGCCCTCCGCCGTGAACACGACAGCGATCTTGCGTCCCTCGCTGACCGACACCATCGGGCGACCGGTCTGAATCGCCATCCGTTCGGCGGTCCGGTGACGGGTCCCCGTCTCGCGAGTGGGGATTGATGAATCTGGTATCAGGTGGACGTTGGCGCGCAAGATTCGCTCGGCGGTGTCGTCCAGGACAATGGCGCCGTCCATCTTGGCCAACTCGGCCAGGCGTTGCTCGCTGAAGCTGGTGTCACGCAGAGAGAAGCCGCCGGTGCACAGATCGTCGACCTTGGAACCGCCGCCGAGGACTACCAGGGCCCCGGAGCCATGCTGAATGATCCGTTCAATCCCGTTGCGGAGTTCAGTGCCGGGCGCCAGCCGCCGCAGAACCTCGAGAAGCGACGAAGGCATTTGGGTGACCATCGAGGACCGAGGCTACTACAGCCCTCTCCCGCCCTGAGGACAAGCCGGCAGCGCCCAGCAAAGCCTCAATCCGGGTCCGATCGGGCCCCGTGGCGATGACACCCAGGCCGGCTCGGTCGGCTTCCTCAGATCGGTGAGCGGCACCGGAGACCGCCCTGACCTCGCCCGTTAACCC
>JBPCTX010000248.1:0-8902 GCA_051011455.1 Acidimicrobiia bacterium
GGGTCATACCGTGAAGTGTACGGCTGTGGCCCGGGTGCGCTACGAGGTGACGGTCCGGCACATCTCGAGCACTGCGGCAGCGGTCTCTTCAATGTGCCGCGCTCGCCCATTGGCGGCCGCGCCCAGATCCCGTCGCAACTCGGCATTTCCTGCCAGCTCCACGATGGCGGTTGCCAATGCCTCGATATCGTCCGGCGGGACCAGCAGCCCATCCTCGCCGTCGACGATCATCTGGGGTATGTGGCCGACCGACGAGGCGATGATCGGCAAGCCGGCCATCTGGTAGTCGAGGATCTTGACCGGCTCAAAGTAGCTCTTGCCGGTGTCCCGATACGGCGCTACCCCCAGGTGGGATCGCTCCAGTTGCTTGTAGAGGTCGTCGCGGCTGAGCCAGCCCGTGAAGGTCGTGGCCGCCGCCACGCCGAGCGGTTCGGCCTGAGCGGCAGCGTCGTTGTGAGTGGCTCCGTCTCCAATCAGAGTCAAACGCAAGTCCGGGGCATCGGAGCGGGCCAAGGCGAATGCAATTAGGAGTTCCTCAATTCCGTGCCACGGATAGAAGCTGCCGGCAAACACCACCTCGACGCTGCCTCCCGAGCCGGGAACGGCCCGGCGCCCGGGATCTTCAATTCCGAACGGGACCAGCCGGATCTTCTGCTCATCTCCCCCCTCGGCCAGCACCAGATCCCGCAGGGCCGGAGTGTGCACCCACAGCAGGCTGGCCTTTCGCCAGAACGTGCGATCCATCCGGTGTGCTAGCCGCGAGGGGCGGCGTCCCCGGAAGGTGCCTTCCAGTGCAAACGGTGAGTGGACCTCCAGTACCAGTGGAACCTGCAGCAATCTGGCCACCACCAGCGGCGTCCACTCATACTCGTGGTATCGGGCCAGCAGCACGTCTGGGGGGTTGCTTCGAAGCCTGCGCCACAGCCGCCAGCTCCATTTCAGCGTGTTCACCGTTCCCCGCTGGATCAAACGCAACGTGATGAGTGGTCCTCGCAACGCGGGCGGCACCCGGGAAAGGAGGCGCCGTCCGGCCGAGTCCTTCGTCTCACCGATGGAGGCTTGCGCCGGTGGCGGAATCGCCTGCACGCTAGAGCCCGCGTGACCCATCGCCGTGATCAGCTGACGTCCCCGCTCACCCGCCCATTGGCCCGGACGCGCCACGGACGGGTTGTGGTAAACGATGTCGAGCGATTGGGGCATGACGGCATTCAACTATGGAGGGCGATCGAACACCGGGCTTCGCACCCAGCTCCGACTACTCTCCCCGCCATGGGTCGCATCGCCACGACAATTGAGCTCGCAAAAGCATCATGGAACGTCCTCAGGGCTGACAAGGAGCTTGCGGTCCTCCCCATCATGTCGGGGGTCGCCAGCATCATCGTTGCCCTCACGTTCTTGATTCCGATGGGGTTCCTGCAAGGAACCGAGTCCGTCGGCACCGCCGAGTACGTAATGCTTGGCGCCCTCTATCTGGCAATGGCCTTCGTCACCATCTTCTTCAACACCGCCCTGGTCTACGCCGCCAACCAGCGGCTGAGCGGCGGTGATCCCACCATCGGGAGTGCCATATCGGGCGCCGCGAAGCACGTCCCGCAGATCTTCGTTTGGGCCGCGATCAGCGCCACCGTCTCGGTGGTACTCAAGTCGCTACAGGAGCGGGCCGGGTTCATCGGCCAGATCGTGATTGGCCTTGTCGGACTGGCGTGGACGCTGGTCACCTTCCTGGTGATTCCCGTGTTCGTCGTCGAGAACGTTGGAGTGCGAGAAGCAATCTCTCGCTCCGCCACCCTGTTCAAGAGCACCTGGGGAGAAAACGTCATCGCCCGGGTCGGCTTCGGCCTGCTCGGCTTCATCGCGACGATTCCCTTCATACTCGTGGCGGTAGCAGCGATGGCCAGCGGATCTGATGTTCTGGTGGCGGTGGGCGTGCTGGTTGCCGTTGTGGGCATCGTCGGCGTGAGCGTTGTGATGGCCGCCCTCAACGCCATCTTCCAGACCGCCCTCTACCACTACGCCAGTTCTGGATCCGTGCCGGGCGGATACTTCGACAACGACAACTTCGCCCACGCCTTCGTTCCCCGGCGTCGTTGAGGCGGCTGGCCGCCCCTCTCGGCTTCCTCGCCGCTACCCGCCTGGTCCTCAACACCGGCTACCGGCTGGTGTATCCGTTCTTGCCGGCCATCAGTCGTGGGTTGGGAATCTCGCTCGACCGGGCCGGGGTGCTGGTCTCAGTTCGCAACCTGGCCGGTGTCGCCACCCCGGCGATGGTGGCTGCCGGTAAGCGCAGCACCCGGACCCTGATTGCTCTCGCCCTCAGCATGTTTGCGCTGGGGGCGGCCATTACTTCAATCAGCGGGGCGTTCTGGGGGGCGTTCGCCGGTTTCTTGCTGATGGGGATTGGCAAGCCAGCCTTCGATGTCGGGGCCATGACCTATGTGGCCGACCGCACGCCCTACCAACGACGGGCCCGGGCAATGGCGGTGCTGGAGCTGACATGGGCGGCCGGATTGCTCCTGGGGGCTCCGGCTGCCGGCTGGCTGATCGATCGGCACGGATGGCAGACGCCCTTCTGGGTTATCGCTCTCCTGGCCGGTCTGGCCATGGTGCTCGTGTTCCGGCTGCTGGAAGGTGCCCGTGATCACGATGACCCCACCGCCGCCCCTCCCCGTCTGGACCGTTCCGCCCGGGCCGTGCTGCTCGTGTTCCTGCTGTTCTCCGCCGCCGCCGAGCTGGTGTTTGTGGTGCTCGGTTCGTGGTTGGAGCTGGAGTTCGGTCTTTCGATCATCCAGCTGGGAGTGTTCGCAGCGGTGGTCGGATTCTCGGAGCTGAGCGGAGAGGCACTGACGCTGGTGTTCGCCGACCGGGTCGGCAAGCGCAACGCCGTGATGATCGGGATTCTGCTGGCGGTCACCGGCTTCATCGCCATCGGAGTCCTGGGCGGCTCGCTGGGATGGGGGCTGGCCGCCGCCGCCCTCGCCTTCCTGGGCTTCGAGATCACCATCGTGTCGGCTCTGCCGTTTGCCAGCGAGGTCCAGCCGGGCGCTCGCAGCCGCTACCTCGGCTTCATCCAGGTCGCCATGGCCAGCGCCCGGGCCATGGGCGCCCTGGTCGGCAACCCCATCTTCGACGCCTTCGGAATCGCCGCCAACGCCACCCTCGCCGCCCTCTTGAATCTGATCGCCCTCTTCGTTCTCTACCGGGTCATCACCGAGCACTGATTCCCGTAGGCCAGCAGGGTGGTGGAAACCGGTTCTGGCTGAAAGCTGATAGCCGATGGCTGATTGCTGGTCGCACAACCCCCTTGAAATCACGACAGCTCTCTGTCACCTTCCTCGTGCAGCCAACCGGAGCTCACATGGCCGTCCTTGCCATTCGGCCCCCGGAGGACGGATTGCTCGGCGCCCTCGCCCCATTGGGGTTGGGAGCGGCGGCGGGGACCGCGCTCGTCATCGACCTCGATGATGAAGGGCCGCACTATCCGGGGGAGGGGTCGCTCGCCAGTCTGGTCGCGGATGGGCCCCGGCGCGATGATCTGAGTCCCATCCGCACCGGCCTGGCCGTCCTCCGCAATGGCGGGGTTCAAGCCTCGGAAGCCCGCCCGGTTGTCGACGCCTTGATCGCGGGCTGGCCCTCGGTGGTGCTCCGTCTCCCACCGGGGCCCGGCCTGCGGGAACCCGACCTGGTACTCCGTCCCCTGGTCCCCGGCCAGGTGTTCGGCGGGTCGCCGGCCGGGGTGACTGTGTTTCAGGATCTCGGTTTCCACCTGCCCGCTCCCGGGCCCCGTTTACCGGTGCTGGGTCGATCCGCCGCCGGAGCTCTGTTGGCCGGGTCCATACCGGCCCGCAGTCGCTGGGTGAGGGCCTGGAAACAGGCCTGGGATGGCAAATGGGAGTGAGTGAGCGGCTGGCCGAGAGCCTGCTCGACGCCGGTGTACCGCTCGACCGCCCCACACTGGAGCAAGCCGCCCGCAGCCTGTTGGCCGACGAGGCGCCGCTGGCCGGTCCGGCGGTCGTCACCGAGACGGTCGACGCCCTCATCGGTCTAGGGCCGGTCGAGGTTCTGCTCCGGGACCCGGCCGTCTCCGACGTCCTGGTCAACCGCTTCGACGACATCTGGGTGGAACGAGCCGGAAAGCTCGAGCCCGCCGGCGTCGCCTATGCCAGTGCGGAGGCAGTCACTGCCGCGGTCGAGAGGGTGATCGCTCCGCTCGGTCTCCGCCTCGACCGGGCTTCGCCGGCGGTGGATGCCCGCCTCCCCGACGGATCACGTCTGCATGCCATTGTTCCGCCGGTGGCGGTGGATGGTCCGGCGTTGGCGGTCCGTCGCTTCACCGAAGCGGTGCCCACGCTGGATGCCCTGACACTGAGCGGAGCCATCCGGGCCGAAGGTGCCGAACTGTTGCGCGCCGCTGTCCACGACCGCTGCAACCTGCTGGTGACGGGCGGCACCGGGGCGGGCAAGACCACCCTCCTCAACATCCTCTCCAAGGAGATACCGGGCGACCAGCGAGTAGTCAGCGTCGAGGACGCGGCTGAGCTGAACATCTCCGGCCATGCGGTACGCCTGGAGAGCCGGCCCGCCAACAACGACGGTGCCGGGCAAATCACACTGGAGGAGCTGCTCCGACATGCCCTCCGCTTGCGTCCGGATCGGATCATCGTCGGAGAGGTGCGCGGCCCGGAGGCCCTAGAGTTGATCGCTGCCATGACCACCGGCCACGACGGATCGATGGGCACGGTGCACGCCTCCAGCGAGGAGGAAGCGCTGCGACGGCTGGAGACGCTGGCTTTGTCGGGAGCCCGTCGGATTCCTGCCTCCACCATCCGTAGGCAACTGCTCGACAGTCTCGATCTGGTGGTCGTGATGAGTCGAAGCGACGGACGACGGGTCGTGGCCTCCATCTCCGAGGTGGATGAAGCCGGCACCCGGGTGCTCTACCAGTGCTGATGGCCGTCGTGCTGGCGGTGGTACTGGCGGCCGGAGTTCATCCGGGGGCGGTCGGCATCGTGGCCGTCGCCTACCTGTGGCCCCAGGCCTTCTTGCTGATGGCTTTGGCTTACGCCGGCTACCACGCTCACCATCGTTCCCGGCGCCGACGCTCACTCCCGTTCCAGGAGTCAGATTTCCTGCGAGGAGTGGCATCTGAGATAGACGCCGGGTCGTCGGTTCGCCAGGCGGTGATGGCGGGCGCCGCCCGGGCACCGGATCTGACGCTGGCTCCGGCCATCCATCTGGCCGCGGCCGGCCGTCCCGCCGCCCAGATCGCGGCCCGGCTACAGGAAGCTCTTCCGGTCAACGGCCGGTTGTCGGCCGCCGCTTACACGATGGTGGCCGAGTCCGGGGCGGAGGCTTCGGCGGTGTTCTCCGGGCTGGCGTTGAGAGCTGCCGCAGCCGGGGAGCTGGAACGGGAGCGGAGGGTGCTGACCGCTCAGGCCCGACTATCGGCGCTGCTGGTGGGCGGCCTGCCGGTGGCGGTCACCATCCTGATGATCGGCCTCGGTCGCGGCCCAGATCTAGAGGGTGCGGGAGCGGTGGTTACTGCTCTCGGCGTGGGCCTCATCATCACGGGCGGCCTGCTGGTGTGGCTGATGGTTGGCCGACGATGACGCTGCTGGTGGCGGGGCTGGCGGGCACCGCGGTGTGGTTGGTTTCGAATCGCCAAAGGATTCTTCGCTCGGGCGTTGTGACGGGAGCCTTGCTGGCTCCGGTGCCGGCGATGGCGGGAGCAGCTGCGATGGGCCTGCTGCGAGCGCGGCGCCGGCTGCACATTCGCCGGACGATTGTCCGGGATGCGGCGGCCGATGTGGGCCTGCTCGCCGAGCTCACGGGCCTGGGCCTCTCGGCGGGCCTGGGACTGTCCCAGGCATTGTCGGCTGCCCGGCCTTTCGTTCATCCCCGCCTGGCCGAGGAAGTGGACGGGGTGCTGCGCCGGGCTGCCCACGGAGGGCTGGCCGCGGCGCTGGCGGGAGCCTCCGGTCACGGGCGCCGGCTCTACCTTCTGGCGGCCCGGTCGGTGGTGACCGGCGCACCCCTGGCGTCTGCCATGGATGCCTTCGTTGCTGAGGCTGCGGCCGAGGAACGCTCCGCCCAACTGGAGGCGGCTCGCCGGCTGCCGGTCCGGCTCATGCTGCCGCTCGCTCTATTGATCCTTCCCGGTTTCGTGCTGCTGACGGTGGGACCGGCAGTCCTGGCGGCACTGGAGCGTTTCGCGCTTCCCCAATGACAACAACCCAGAAAGAGGCTGAGAATGCTCGACAACCTGAACAAAGAGTCCGGCCAGGCCACCGCTGAGTATGCGCTGGTGATCGTGGCGGCTGCCCTGATTGCCCTGGCGCTGATCGTGTGGGCCAGTTCGACGGGAGTGCTGGAGGAGATCTTCGACACAGTCGCCCGCCGGGTCCTCCAGATCGCCGGGAGCTGATGCGCCGGGAGGAGGGCTCGGCTGTGGTTGAGTTCGCCATTGTGGTGCCGCTGGTCCTGGTGGTGCTGCTGGCGTCGGTGGAGCTGGTATCTGTTGCCCGGCTGCAACTGGAAGTCACCCACGCCGCCCGGGAAGGCGCCAGGAAGGCTGCCACCGATGTCGACCCGGCGATGGCGGTCGGTGCTGTCCGGGCCGCTCTACCCCGGTCGGTGGCGGGGCAGGCCCGCGTCAGCGTCAGCCGCCCGCACCGGGTGGGAGCCCAGGCCGAGGTGACGGTCCGGGTTCCCTACCGCTTTGCCGGCGCCCTGTTCGGTGGGCTGGCGGTTGAGTTGTCGGCCCGGACGGTGATGCGCGTGGAGCAATAGTCGGCGAGCGGGGCTCGGCAGGGGTGGTCCTCCTGGCGGCTGCGGTCGTCGTCTTGTTGCTGACGCTGGCGGTGGTGGCAGTCGGTCAATACCTGGCCGGATACTCGCGGGCCCGGGCGGCCGCCGATGCGGCGGCGCTGGCGGCGGCGCCCGTCACCTTTCGCCCGTTCGGCGCCGAGGGTTCCCCTCTTCGAGAGGCCAGGATCTTCGCCGGAGCCAACGGGGCCGAGCTCGTGAGCTGCGACTGCGGCCACGATCCTTCCTGGGAGCCGCGCACGGTGGTGGTGACGGTCCGGCGCGTCTTCCCGGTTCTGCTCTTGGGGAGCCGGTCGGTCAGAGCCACGGCTCGGGCTGAGTTCGTCCCCACCCGGCTGCTGGAGTGATCGGATGTCGCGGCAGGCGCCGGCTGACCGGAATCGGGTTGACGGCTACGCTGACACACTGATTCGACCGATAACACTTCCCAATGCGTCTCACTAAGTCGATCCCGGCCGGCCTGCTCGACGCCGGTTCAGCCGCCCTTGCCACCTTCGGCACCGGGGTCTACGCGGCCCGCTATTTCGACGCAGATTCCGGCGAACTAGGCGTCTTCGCTCTCTTCTTCGCCATCTTCCTGGTAGCCGCCATAGTGCCGTTCAAGTTGGTCTTTCTGCCGGCCGAAGTGCGGTTGCTGAGCCTTCCGCCCGATGAGCAACTGGGAGGATTCCGCCTCTCGTTGCCGGCCGGCGTGCCGGTGGCCATGGCGGGCGGTCTGGTCGTCTTACTGGCCTGGATCCCGGCCGCCGACGCCGATTCGTCGCTGGTGGTGCCGCTGGCAATCACCACCATCATCACCGGCATCCTCTCACCGATCCAGGATCACGTCCGGCGTGTGATGCACCAGGCTGGCCGGTCCTGGCTGGCAGCTGTCACATCGGTGGTCCAACTGTCGGTGGCGGCGATCACCATCACCGCCGGCATCCTGCTGGACGTCGACAAAGCCTGGATTCCGTTCGGTGCCCTGGCGACGGCCAACACGATCTCCATCACCGTCGGCCTGGTAATGGCTCATCGCCGTGCCACCCGGGCCCGGGGCGACCATTACCGCTTTCGGAAGCTGGCCGTATCCGGCCGGTGGTTGACCGGCTTCGGCCTGCTTCCCGTCGGGTCGGCTTTCATTGCCGCCGCCATCGTCGACGTGACTGCCGGCAGCGACTTCCTCGGCTTCGCCGAAGCTTCGCGGGTGGCGGCCCGGCCGCTGATGGTGTTCATTACCGGGGTCTCGGCGGTTCTGAACCCGCGCGCCCTGGTGGCCGGACGAGATAGGGATCGTCCCGAGGGGAGCCGTCTCAACCGCATTGCCTACATGATGGTGCTCAGTTCCGGCGCCCTGTTCCTGCTGTGGATGGGTTTCGACTGGCGGGGCAACCCGATGGCATGGCTGGTCGAGAACGCCTATTCGGTCGAGTTCCTGACCGCGATCACCATCGTGTCCAACATCCTGTGGGGCATGCTCTTTGCCCAGGAGTCGCAGTTGATCGGCGGTGGACGTGAGGTCGACATCTTCAAGATCTACGTGTTCGGCGCCATCGCCCAGATTGGGATCGCATTCACCGCCCCTATGACCGAGTCGTTCGCCGTTCCATTGGCTCACATCGGCTTCGGCCTCACCCGCTGGCTCGGCTACCGCTGGGCGCTCAATCGCCTGTACGCCTCGTCGCCTGAGTCCGGTCCGGAAACAAAGGAGCTCGACCCGACGTTGTCGGCGAGGTGAACACCGACCAGCGCCGGGCACTCGCTCTTATTGCCGGCAGTCAGCTGCTGGCACTCACCTTGTGGTTCTCTGCTTCGGCCGTGGCCCCGCAGTTGGAGGAACTGTGGAACCTGTCCTCCGGCCAGACGGCCGGGCTCACCCTGGCGGTTCAGATTGGATTCGTGGTCGGGGCCCTTGGTCTGGCGGTCTCCAACCTGGCCGACACCGTCGCCAGCCGCACCCTGTTCAGTGTGGCGGCGGTAGTGGGAGCTTCCGCCAACCTGGCTCTGATCGGACTGGGAGAGGGCGACTTCCTGCTGGCATTGCTGCTCCGATTCGTGACCGGAGCGGCGCTGGCGGGGGTATATCCGTCCGGTCTGAAGG
>JBPCTX010000249.1:0-8379 GCA_051011455.1 Acidimicrobiia bacterium
GCTGACAGCTGACGGCTGACAGCTGATGGCTGGCTCAGGGCGAAAGCCACTCCTTCACCCATTCGCCTTCGTGTTGGTGGTAGCGAATGCGGTGATGAAGGCGGTCGGGGCGTCCTTGCCAGAACTCGACGACATCGGGGCTGAGCCGATACCCACCCCAGTAGTCGGGTCGGGGGATGGGTTCCTCCGCGAACTTCTCGGAAGCCGCAGCGAAGGCGCGCTCCAGATGGTCGTCGCTCGGGATCTCTTCGCTCTGGCGAGAAACGCCGGCGGCCAACTGCGCGCCGCGGGGCCGCGAGGCGTAATACGCGTCTGACGCCTCCTCGGATAGCTTCTCGACGGTCCCTTCGACTCGAATGGCCTGGTGCAGCTCGAGCCAGTTGAAGCTGACGGCCGCCCGCGGGTTGTGTTCCAACTGGCGCCCTTTGCGGCTCCCGTAGTTCGTGTAGAAGACCAGACCGTCCGGTCCGTAGTCCTTGAGCAATACGGTTCTCACCGAGGGCCGGTCGTCCATGGAGGTAGCCAGGCTCATAGCGTTCGGCTGCACGACCTCGGCCTCGACCGCCGCCTCGTACCAGGCAACGAACTCGTCCATCGGCTCGGCTGCCATCTGCTCAGGGTCGAGCCGAGCGTCGGAGTGGGGGGGTCGGCCGATCATATGAACCGGAACGTGTCGACGACCAGGCTCCCCTGTCCCGCGTCGAACTCGAAGAACTCAACAGGAGAGATGAGCGTGAAGGTGACCAGGAGGTCCTCGCGCAGCGCCGCCTCCTCGCGGATCACTGTCGGGAAGCCATCGATGTTGTCCGCATACTCGAACCACAGCGACCGGGCACCGTCGACGGTTCCCTCTCCGGAGCTCAGCACCCTGAAGTCGGGTACGAATGAGGCGAGACCGTCCTGCAACCGCTGGATGTGTTCATCGAGGCTGAACCCGTCCTCCTGGCCCTCCAGGAAGACCGAGAAGGTGGTGGCCGGAAGAGCCTGTGCGCTGTGGTCCTCCATGAACCCGGCGCCAAAGCCCGGGAACTCGGGGTTGTCGGTCCAGGCCTCGGGGTGGAACAGGCTGAACATGGCATGGGTGTACGGGACGAATCCCACCGGCCCGGCGACCGTGGTTGTGGTCGTCGTTGAAGATGTCGTGGTGGTGCTGGTGGAGGTAGTTGTTGTGGCAGGTGCCGTGGTCGTGGTGGTGGCAACGGTGGTTGTGGTGGTGGGCGCGGTGGTGGTGTCGGAGGAATCGTCGCCACCGCAAGCGGCTGCGAGCAGGGCGAGGACTATGACCAACCGGCGCATGAGGTGGAGTGTAGGAATGACCGGACCGCTCAGATGCGGTATTCGCCGTAGAGCTTGAGGGCGGCAGCCGGGCCTCGCACCTTGAGGTGAGTGGCCGACTCCTCATGGGTTTCCTCCAGCACCTCGCAGTCGCGGTGCAGCCCGGCCACCACTTCTCCGTGCTCGTAAGGAACCACGAAGGCTGCGACCACGTGATCGGCCCGCCGTGCCTCGGTCAGGCGGCGCTCCAGTTCGTCAAGACCGGTGCCGTCACGGGCCGATAGAGCGATCGAGCCTTCGTGTAAGGAAACGAGGCGGGTGACCGTCAGGTCGGATGCCACATCCGTCTTGTTGAAGACCAGTAGCTCAGGCAGTCCGAGGGCGCCGATCTCGGCAAGCACGTCGTGCACGGCTGCGATCTGTCGCTCCGGGTCGGGATCGGAAGCATCAACGACGTGGATCAGAACATCGGCTTCGGTGATTTGCTCGAGCGTCGAGCGGAAGGCCTCTACCAGCTCATGGGGCAGGTTGCGGACGAAACCAACCGTGTCGGACAGCAGCACCTGTCCCGAGGCCAGCTCCAGGCGCCGGACGGTGGGATCGACGGTGGAGAACAGCTGGTCCTCGGTGAGAGTCTCGGCATCGGTCAGAGCGTTGAGAAGGGTCGATTTGCCGGCGTTGGTGTAGCCGACCAGGGCGGCACCGGTGGCATCGGTCTGACTGCGGGCCTTGCGCTGAGTGCGGCGTACCTTGCCGATGTGGGCCAGTTCCTTCTCCAGCTTGCTGATCCGGGTGCTGATGCGGCGCCGATCGGTCTCGAGCTTGGTCTCGCCCGGGCCGCGGGTTCCGATCCCACCGGCCAGCCGGCTCATGGCGATACCCCGCCCCCGCAAACGAGGCAGGCGATAGCGAAGCTGGGCCAGCTCCACTTGCAGCATGCCGGCCTTGGAGGTGGCGTGCTGGGCGAAGATGTCCAGGATGACCGCGGTGCGGTCGACCACGTCGCAGCCGAAGATTTCCTGCAGGTTGCGCTGCTGGACCGGGCTGAGGGCATTGTCGAAGACCACGACATCAACGTCGGCGGCGGTCGATTCGCGTTGAATCCGCTGAGCCTGGCCCTTCCCGATGAAGGTGGCCGGGTCGATCCGGTCGCGATGCAAGACGGCTTGGCCCTCCGGGTCCGACCCGGCGGTGAGGGTCAGCTGGCCGAGCTCGTCGATCGACAACGCCGCTTCGTGGTCGGTGATGCCGGGCGCAATCACGCTGACCAGGTAGGCCCGCTGTCGAACGACACCGAGATCGGTCTCGGTGGCCGTCAGGCGCCGGCGCTGCCTCCCGCCCGTGGTCAAGCGACCGCCGACCAGTTGTCCGGGGGGTGTAGAGCGCTACCGGCGGATGACATGCAGCTCGCGCCGACCTCCTAGAAGGACAAACCGGCGCCTGAGGTGGCGTCCAGTTGAACTAGCCAGTCGATGTACTCCTGGAGGGTGGCCTCGTCCCAGATCAACAAGCCCTGCAGTACCGCATCGCCGAGGGTCTCGGTGGGGCTCACATACCAGCGGCCGTCTTCCTCTACCGCGATCAGCCCGGTGTTGGCCGTGCCGAGGTCGCCCAGGAAGTCCGGGGTCTCGACGCCCGTGATGTCGGAGCCGAGGGCGCCGGCCAGGTCCGCATCGCACGAATTGATGTGTTCGGGCACTGCAGCGCCGAATTCGCCGAGGGCTCCACCCTGGTCGTTGATCGTGATGTCGAAGCAGGCTCCGTCGTAGTTGATGGCGCCGTCGATCTCCAGGAAGAAGGAGCTGAACTCGATGTCGAAGTTCTCGATCTTCACTCGCTTGGCTCCGCCCTCAGCATCGGTCACGGAGGTTCCCAGCGACCGCAGGTCGATGGTGATGAAGCTGCCGAAGGCTCCCACCGTCTCGTTGTAGTCGGCCATCACCAGTGGCATGTAGTCATACAGCGCCCGCATTTCGGTGGGCGGCAGCATGCCGATCAAGCCTTCCAGATCCAGGCTGAGCAGCTCGCGGAAGGCGTTCTCGACTGCGGCTTCGGCCGAATCGGCGCCGATTGGTGCCAGGCCGGCTCCGAAGGCCGGCGTGCCGTAGCCGGTCTCAGAGAAGACCAGGTCCATGATCGTGTACCAGTAGGACAGATACCAACTGCCGTCCTCCTCGACCGCCACCAGGTAGAAGTCTTCACCGGCCATGGAGTCCGACTCGGGTGGCGGATCCTCGTTCAAGGCGTCGCGCCCGTCCTGGGGGAGATTGTCGAGGACCATCCGGCCCAGGGGAAGTTCCGAAGGATCGAGATCGACCATGGCGTCGCCGTTAACCAGGTATACCCGCACGAAGCCGTCGGCGATACTCTCAGTGCGAAACTCGAGATCGCTGAACTCCATGTTGATGCCGCCCACGGCCATCGGGTCGACGTCGTCGGAAAGCACCTCAAGGCGCTTCAACTCACTGCCAATAGATCCGGTGTACTTGATGACCGGATCCGCCTCGCCGGGCAGGAAGGCGTCAACGGCTGCCACCAGGTTCTCCTCTGACAGGCCGTCAAACAGTTTCTGCATGGCGGCTTCAGGGCTCTCGGCGCCGTCGTTGCTCCGCCCGGCGTTCATGGTGGCGACGGCTACTGCCGCGATCGCTACCACAGCGAGCGAAATCAAGCCGACCAGAACCAACTTGCGAGCGCGGCCTCCCCCGACCGGCTCCTCCGGCATTGGGGCAGCCACCTGCCCACCCTCGATGTGGCCAAAGGGATCTTGATCGAATGTGTCCACGGCGTTACCCCCGGTCGAAATGTCGGTTGCTGATATTTCGACACCCCCAGCCTATACCTTGACCTTTGCTACATCGGGGCGGTTTCGGGCCAAAACACCCTCCAAGACCGGGCTGGGCGGCCCATCCGTCTAACCTCCCAATCGGGAAGGAGTTCGTGCTGAAGCGCAGGGGAACGACAGGGAGAGTGGTCTGATGGCGCGTTTGCGCCTGTTCGCCGGTCTTCGCCAGCTGGCCGGTACTTCCGAGATCGAAATCGGTGGAGAGTCGGTCGATGAGGTCCTGACGGCGGCGGTTGCCACCTACGGGTCGGAATTCGAACGGAGCCTGGCCACCGCCAATGTCTGGGTCAACGGGGAGCCGGCTGATCCCGCCACCAGCGTGAGTGATTCCGACGAGGTAGCGGTCCTGCCGCCCGTTTCCGGCGGGACCACAGGCGAGCTTCACCCCGGTCACGAGCACGAGGACGTCGAGGTGGCAACCCCGGTCCTGAGGACTCCGTTCCTGCCATTGCTGGCCTGGGCGGTGCTGCTGGCAGCCAACCTCGGTTCGGCCAAGTTCTTCGCGGTGGTTGTGGTCGGGGTCGCCGGAGCCTGGGTCTGGGACGCCTTCGACGAGGCCGGCCGCCGGGGGAGTGGGATGGTCCGCTGGCCGGCTCTCATCTCGATTGTCGGGTCGGTGGGAGGAGCCTGGGCCTGGAGTTCCGAAGGTCTGGGGGTGGCCGTGGCGCTCAGCGTGCTCCTGACCCTCACCTGGGCAGTATTCAACACTTCAATGCACACGATCGACGCGGCCGGAGGAACTCTGCTGGCCACGGTCGTCGTGAGCGTCGGGGCCGGCTCGCTGGTGCTGATCCGGCTGGGTGCTCATGGTCAGAGCCGAATCACCGCCTTCCTCATCATGCTGCTGGTCGCGCACGGAGTCATGTGGTTGCGGCTTGGCTCGGATGACACCGGGTTCATGGATCCGCACACAGCGGCAGCTATCGCCGCTCTGATTGCGGGTGTGGCCACCGGGATCATCTGGGAGACCTCGCTCCTGGCCATGGTCATTGCTGCCGCGGCGGTGGCAGCTGCCTTCCTGGCCGGACGCGCTTTCGGCTCTTCCCTCCGCACCGGCGACCTGTTCCTCCTGGAGGACCTGCCCGGATTCCTCGTTCCCCTTGACGCCGGCCTCCTAGCCGCACCGCTCTACTGGGTTGTGTTGGCTCTGGTTGCCTAGCCCGACCTGAGCTCGCCTGAGCCTCGTTTCCCGTGTCCGGTTGCCCGGTCCCAGATCTGTCGGGCACCGGGTATCGGGCTTCGGGCAACGGAATCGAACCGGTTCACCATTCGCCACTGGTTGCCGATATCTCGGTAATCAGTACCCTTGGTAATCGCATGTCCGTGGTCAGAACCGGGCGACTTCTCGTTTCGCTCTCGCTCATTCTCGCGCTGCTTGCCGTGACCGTCCCTGCTGTATCGCAGGTCTCACGCGACGAGCTGGATGAAGCGCGCACTGCTCGTGATGAGGCCAGTGCCCGGCTCGATGATGTCATCGCACAATACGATGCCGTCTACAACGACCTGTCCCAGGTGACCTATCGGATCGGTCAGTTCGAAGAGCGGGTGACTGCCTACCAGAAGGACATCGGTGAGCTTCAGCAACTGGTGCAAGATCAGGCGATCGCCGCCTACAAGGCCGGTAACGCCGCCGGCAGTAGCGTGGTCTTTGGTCCCAGCACGCTCACCGAACTGATCACGGGTCGTGAGTTCCTGGAGCGGGCGGCGGAGAAGGAGATCTCCCTATTGGATCGCCTGACATCGGTTCGCAACGGGCTGGAAGCCACCCAGACCCGGCTGCGGGAAGACCAGGCGTCGCTGCAGGATCTGGAGCGCGAACAGGCCGAGCTGGTCGGCGAGTTCGAGTTTCTGTTCAGTGCCATGGAGACCGAGTACGAGGAGCTGCGAGCCGAATTCGCAGAACAGGAGCGAATCAAGGCCGAGCAGGAGCGGCTGCGCCGCTTGACCGAATTGGCCCGATTGGAGGGCGCGGCTGCCGGTGCCTCCGCCAACCAGACCGCCGGCTTCGTTTGCCTGTTCGACCCGCCATACCGGTTTGTCAACGACTGGGGCAACGCCCGCTCAGGTGGCCGGACCCACAAGGGGACCGACGTGGTCGCTGCCTACGGACAGAACGTGAAGGCAGTGGCCAGCGGGACCGTCCTGAAGCGCAACTCCGATTTGGGCGGAATCAGCTTGTGGCTAGATGCGGACAACGGGACGTCCTACTACTACGCCCACCTCAGCGGCTACGCCGGCGGCCTGTCGGATGGGAGCAGGGTGAGTGTTGGCCAGGTGATCGCCTTCAACGGCGACACCGGGAATGCAGTCGGGGGAGTGCCGCATGTGCACTTCCAGATCCACCCCGGTGGTCGTGGGAATATCCCGGTGAACCCTTATCCTACGTTGGTCGAGCACTGCTGAAGGAGCCATGACAGAGCATCGCCGCCGCATCGATCAGATAGTTGAGCCTGCCTTTGTTGAGGGTCTAGGCGACTTGAGCCTGGACGTGCTCAGAGACCGCCGCCGCATGTGCGACGAGGTGGAGAACGAGTTGTCCTACTACCGCCGCATGCTGCACGGCCGCATGGACCTGCTGGGCTTCGAGTTGCGCAGGCGTTCCGGTGAGGAGACCCGCAGCCTGATCGAGGCCCTGCCCGAGATCCTCACCGATGGCGCCAGCGGGTATGTGCCAAGCGGGCGTCCAACCCGGGTCACCCTTCCCGATCTCCCCGACCAGAGGCGCCGTCACATCGACGAGGTGCTTGAGGCCGACTTCCTCACCCGGATTGCCCTGGTTGAGGATGACGAGCTCAACGACATTCAACGCTCGCTGGTCGAGACCGAGGCCGAGATCTCGAGTCAGCGCCATGCGGTGCAAGAAGCCTTCAACAGCATCCAGTCCGAGCTCACCAGGCGCTACAAGGACGGCCTGGCCAACTTCGACGAGATCCTCGGACGAACCGACTGAATGCTGGCCCGGGCCGTCCGTTCCGGGCTCACCGAGAGCTATCACGACGGTGCGATCGCCGTCATTGATCCGAACGGTGCCCTCCTCCTGGAAGTAGGAGACATCGACCGCCCCTTCTTCTTCCGGTCGGCTATCAAGCCCTTTCAGGCCACCATCAGTCTGGAAGCAGGCGCCGACCTCAACCGCGAGCAGACCGCACTGGCCGCAGCCAGCCACGGTGGCCGACCGGTTCATCGCGCCATCGTGCTTTCGATTCTCGCCGAGGCTGGACTCGACGAGTCGGCCCTGCAGTGTCCGCCCGGTCGGCCCTTTGTCCTCTCTTCTGATCGGCAGCTGGCCGGCTGGGGAGACACCGGACTTCGGTCTGTCAACTTCAACTGTTCCGGCAAGCATGCCGCCGCCCTTTCTGCCTGTGTGGCCGCCGGGTGGCCGACTGAGAACTACACCGACCCGTCCCACCCCTATCACGAGCGGGTGGCCGCCCTGGTGGCGGAGATGACGGGCGAGGAAGTTGGCCCGACCGGTGTCGACGGATGCGGATTCCCCACGCTGCGGGGCACCACCCGCGGGCTGGCGAGAGCCTTCTCCCGGCTGGCAGTTGACGCCCGCTTCCAGCGCGTTCGGGCCGCCATGATGGCAATGCCTGCGTTGACCTCGGATGGAGGCAAGCCCGAAGCCGCCCTCATGCAGTGGCTTCCGGCGGTAGTCAAAGGCGGGGCGGTCGCCTGCGTCGGGGTTGCCCTGACGGGGCGGTTCGGACTGGCTGCCAAAGCCTGGGACGGATCGATTCCTGCACTTCACGTTGGAGTGATAGAAGCCCTGAACCGGCTGGGCGTGCTGGAACCGGTCGCCAGCCAGGCGCTGGAGCTCCATGCGCGTCCTCCTCTGTTGGGGGGCGGGGTTCCGGTCGGCTCATACGAGCCGGCCCTTCCCTGATGCGGATTCACGGTGACTGGACGACAGGCGGGCTTGCTTTGCCCGCCGCCGCCCCGGACACTTCGATCTTTCCCGGCCGCGCCTATCTCGAGCTGTGGTGGCGTCACTTCGGAGATGGTGAGCTGCACCTGGTTGAGGATGACTCGGCGCTGCTCCCGCTATGGCACCGGCCCGACGGGACAATCAGCCTGGTCGGAGATGAGGATCTCACCGACTACCACTCTCCTCTCGGCGAGGGGGCGGGAGCCTTGCTGGTTCAGTATTTGAAGAGCCGGCCACCCGGGACTCGCTACCGGCTTGACTCGCTTCCGGCCGAGGCGGCCGGGGAGTTGGCGTCGGCCACCGAGGCCGCCGGCGCGGTGCCGCATGAGGC
>JBPCTX010000250.1:0-3912 GCA_051011455.1 Acidimicrobiia bacterium
CAGGCGTAGGTTGGCCTGATGAGACGGTGGCTGCGAGAGCGTTGGCAGAGAATCACCGCCCAACCGTGTGAGAGCTGCGGGGTGCCGGTGCCGGTTAAGGCCTACCGCCAGACCGGGTCGTCCAGCAAAGGAACCTGGTGGTCGAGCGGCGGGTTGGAGCTGGAGTGCCCTCATTGCCGGCACACCTTCTGGGTCAAGAAGTAACCCTGCAGTTGGGGTTTTGGGTACTTGCAGAGCGTCTAGTGGAGCGGACCTGCTCCGACACTGCACTCAACCCGGCCAGGCGTCTTCTTCGGCGGTAGAGATCTCGACGGTGTAGCCCATCGGGTCCTTGACGGGGAAGCTCCAGTAGCCAACCCACTGCGGCTCGGAATGGCGGGCCGGCACGCCGGTCCGACGGGTGGCCTCGACCGCGCGACAGAACTTCCTCGCTTCCAGTTCAACACCCCAGGACGGTGAGGCGGTGGTGCCGCCCTCCCAGCCCATCTGCTTGGCCCAGCCCTCGTCTGGAACCGCCTCCCCATGGGTGGCAATTGAGATCTGCAGCGTTCCTACCTGGTATCCGATCGTGCCGTCCTCAGCTGAGAAGTAGGACTCAGACAGTCCCAGCAAATCCGTGTAGAAACGCCGGGCAAGGGCCAGATCACCGCTGTGGAGGTACAAGAACGTCTTGATCGGCGAACTCTAGAACCGGCCGCATCGGCATGACACTTGCGGCGGATCGCAACGTGCGCCCGCCCGTCGGTGGCTTCTGCTGGTTGAATGTGGGGACGAAAGCCTCCCGGGGAGCGGGAGCGAACGCCCACCTCCTCGGATTGGCCGGCAGATGGGCAATGATTAGATGGTGCAGATCGAGAAGCGAACCCTTGTCGCCGCCCTGTGTGTAGCGGCTCTGCTGGCCGGGTGCGGCAGCGGGGAGTTGTCCCTCACCGAGTACGTGGACCAGGTCAATGCTGTCGTGGAAGTAGCGGTTGAAAAAGGAAACAAGCTCACCATCAGTGGAGCGGACGTTCCCGACTTCTCTCCGCAGATAATGGCGGCCGGCATCACCCGCGGTTTGGAGGAGATACGGATACCCCTCCAGGAAGCAGTTGATGACATCGCCCCGCCAGATGAGGTTGCCGATCTACACGACTTCTTGTGGGACTGGCATGCCAGCTTCATTGCGGTCGAACAGGAGCTAGTTGCCAGGACTATGGCCACCGAGAACACCGACGAGGGCTGGCGTGCCTTATCCGATAGCCCCGAGATGCTGGCCTATCGGGCGGCACTCGTGGAAGGCAAGCAAGTGTGTGTTGACTTCCAGAGCCGCCTCGACGCAACCGCCCAACGCGGAGTGTTTGTCGATGCCCCCTGGCTTCCCAGCGAGCTGACCGAAATGGTTGAGGCAGGTCTTGGCTGTGAGGCCTTCCCTGAGGACCCACAGGACGTGTACCGGTACCCGTCCCTCAAGCCACCGGCGTAGTCCTCTTCACATCCCGGGCGTGCGGGCCTGCCAGGATCAATCCCCCCACCACCATCGCGACCATGATCACAGCCGCGAACCAGTAGGCAGTCTGCTGGCCGTGATGCTGGTAGAGCCATCCGGTGAAGGGGGCGATTATCCCGGCCGCAAGAGCCTGCATGCCGCCGAGTACTCCCTGCGCTCCCGATTGTCGATGCTCGGGCGCAGTCATTCCGACCGCTACGCCGCTGGCCGCGAAGCTGAGGCCGTCGACGAGAGCGTGCACCATCGCCACTGCGAATATGGCGCCCCCCACAGCCAGTACTCCGTAGATGCCCATGAACAATGCTCCGGCTCCCAGACCGGCTGATGCCACCAGGAAAGGGCCGATTCGCTGGGCCAGGCGTCCTGAGGTAGGACCCAATATCACCAGAGGAATGGCGAAGAGGGCAATGCCCAGGTTGGCCATCCACTCGGCCGTCCCCAGGTCGGTGTGGACCAGGTCCCACAACGCGTCGAAAGCGCCGATCATCATGAAGGCGGCCGAGCCGATCATGACTGCTCCGGCGAACGGACGCAGCCGCAGAAGGTCGAGAGCGAAACGCCGGGTCTCTGTTTGTGCTGTCTCCTCGATCTTCATACCGAGGGTCAGCGCCACTACTGCCATGGTGAGGCCTGCTATCACGAGGAAGGGCGCCGCCAGACCGAAGGGTCCAACCAGCACAGCCGAGATCACCGGCCCCATCGCGAACCCGAAGACGTCGGCGGAGAAGAGCCGTCCCAGGTTTCTCCCCAGATTCTCACCGGAGCCGACCACGACGATCCGTTTGATGGCCGGGCTGGCGGCGCCGATCGCCAGCCCCGAGACGATGCGGCCAGCCAAGATGACGGGAGCCGTGGTGCCGAAACCCATCAGCAGCAATCCGGCTGCGTTCACGACTGCGCCACCGAAGACCAGGGTGCGGGCGTGACCGCGGTCGCCGAGAGGGCCGATTGTGATCTGCGAGACGAACCCCACGATGAAGCCGATTCCGATGATCCATCCGACAGTCGTCTCGCTGATGCCGTAGTTGTCGCGGTAGTCGCCGACAATGGTGAACAAGACCCCGTAGCCGGCC
The DNA here is from genome assembly GCA_051011455.1 of Acidimicrobiia bacterium. Lineage (GTDB taxonomy): Bacteria > Actinomycetota > Acidimicrobiia > Spongiisociales > SHLN01 > SHLN01. Next base: position 2,563 of record JBPCTX010000250.1, read on the forward strand.
GTCAACAGCGCGGACAGTGTCGAGAAGACCCAGATGGGCTTCAGCTTTCGTGTGAGGTTTGTGCCAGCCACCGGTGCAGGCTAGAGGTCGACTCCGGGCGTCGTGCGCCGACGGGCTCAGCTCAGGTCGAGCTCCGGTTATGTGTCGTCAGAGAGAGCTGTCGTGCCGGTGTGAGCCTGAGATGGCAGTAGCGACTACTTCGTGGTCGCCTTCGGCTCGAGTGTTCCGATCGATTCATACGCCTGCTCGAACCACGAACCGAGTTCCCCCGCATCGCTCAGGAGGTCGTCGGGCACCGAGACGTAGCCCCGCATCACGCTCCCGTACTGGCGGACCGGGCCGCTCTCGTACTTGGAGAGGAACTCGTCGGCCAACTCCTCCGAGAGGCGCAGCGCCATCACTCCCTCGCCATCGAGGAAGCTGAACATGTGGCCGTTGCGCGAGGTGTAGGGGTTCTTGGCACCTTTCACAGGTTCACCAGCTGCTCCAACGACGGCGGTATACCGCTCGAGGGCATCGGGAGGTCCCTGATAATCAGATCCACCGGGCACCAGCGTTCCCTTCTGATGAAGAAGTCGAACTTAGCATTTCGATCGTTCGGGCTTCTCTCCGGCGCGGACGCTGGGGCGTCCTTGCCATGACGGACCTCGGCCGTTTCGATCCGCCAGCGGCCGGGCCGACCTACTCGACGATGAGTTCGATGACCGGGATGATCCGATCGGTGCCAGCCTGGTACTCGGCGAAGTTCTCGAGAGCAGCGGCCTGGCGGGCATAGACAGCGTCGCGTTCCTCCCCAACAATCTCCACGGCGGTCGCGGATGAGGTGCCTGTGCCGATCTCCACACTGACAGCCGGGTTGGCTTTGAGGTTGTGGTACCAGTCGGGGTGCGAGTGGCTCCCACCCTTGGAGGCGAAGACGAAGACCCGGTCGCCTTCCTTTCGGTAAACGAGTGGAGCCAGGCGTTCGAGTCCCGACCGGGCGCCGGTGGTCTGAAGGATCAGCACGGTCTTGTCTTCGAACCAGCCACCGACCTTCCCATCGTTCGCCCTGAACTCCTCGATGATCTTGGCGTTCCGTTCAGACACAGTTGTCCCTTCTCTTGAGGTGGACAACAACCCATGGCGACGGTCCGCTATTCCGATGGGCCCTGGGCCAAGCAGCCTTCGAGCCTGGCAAACAGGGTTTGGAGATGCGCGACCGGCGAGAAATAGAGTTGGGGGATGAACAAGGGGCTCTACCTCCCCAACTTCGGCTCGTGGGGCGACCCAAGCGCCATGGTGTCCCTCGCCATTGACGCCGAGGCCTGTGGCTGGGACGGCTTCTTCATTTGGGACCACCTCGGGGGATTC
>JBPCTX010000251.1:0-4490 GCA_051011455.1 Acidimicrobiia bacterium
CAGATCCGGGAGAGTAGCGACAGCCAACAGCGGACAGCGGACAGCGGACAGCGGACAGCGGACAGCGGACAGCGGACAGCGGACAGCGGACAGCGGACAGCGGACAGCGGACAGCGGACAGCGGACAGCGGACAGCGGACAGCGGACAATGCCACACCTCCCTCGAGTTGCGAAGCAACTCGCAAGGAACGCGCAGCGTTCCCGGAACGCGCAGCGTTCCCGCCATTGAGGCACCGGACTTCGGCATAGCTCCCGGTTGGTGCTCTACTTATCCCATGCGCCGATTGTTGACATTGCTGGGGATCGCCCTCCTGGTTACCGCCTGCGGGGGCTCCTCCGACCCCGGTGCCGTTCCTCCGTTGCCGGACACCTCGGCGGACCACCTCCAGGACGTGCTGGCCGCCTCCGAGCAGCCTGTAGTGCTCAACGTATGGGCATCCTGGTGCATCCCATGCCGGTCCGAGGCGCCGCTCCTGCGAGAGGCCCACGAGTCGTTCGGGGTCCAGGTTGAGTTCATCGGCCTGAACGTGCGGGACACCCAGGATGGGGCCCGCGCCTTTCTCAACGAGTTTCAGCTGACCGGCTTCGAGCATCTCTTCGACCCTTCCGGAGCAGCCCAGGGCTCCCTTGGCGCCGGCGGGGTGCCACTGACCCTCTTCTATCTGCCCGGGGGTGAACTGGTCGAAACCCACTTCGGCGCCATCGACGAACGAGCCCTGGCGCTCAACATCGACGAGATCAGCCGGAGATAGCGTGGAGTTCACATTGCTGTGGTCGGCCCTGACGGGAGTCGGCGCCCTCTACGGCTCGCTGTGGTGGATGGGCAGGCGCGACACCAGCCTTTGCGTGCGCGACCTGTGGGAGATCGCCATCGCGGCCGGCATGATCGGACTGGCAGCGGGGCGAATCGTTGCCATGCTGCGGGGCGGAGTGAACCCCCTGGCCCATCCGGGTGACATCTTGCTGGTACGGGCAGGCGTTGACACAGCGGCGGCCTCGCTGGCTGCTCTCCTGACAGCCGGGTGGTTGGCCAGAGAGGACCTCTTCGAGCAGTTGGACGGCCTGGCTCCGGCCGCCCTGTTCGGCCTGGCCGGCTGGCATGCGGGATGCCTGTTTCGAGGTGCGTGCCTGGGCACGTTGTCAGACCTTCCATGGGCCTGGGCGCTGCCGGGCAGTGACCTCACCCGTCACCCGGTCGAGCTGTATGCGGCTCTGATCCTGGCCGTGGCGGCCGTGGCCCTCTTCCGCCTCCGGCTTCGCTACCCATCGCCGGGGCTGATAACCGGCCTAGCGATGGCTTCCGCCGGAGCAGCCCGGCTGGCGACCGAGCCGTTGCGACCCAGTCTCTCTACCGGGCCCATGTGGTGGTATGCCGCCGTCATCGGAGCCGGGATCTGCCTGGCCGGCTGGGCGTTATGGCGGAATGGCCGGATCGGGTCCGCACAGGACACCACCCGGCTACAGTGACCGGCCATGTTCCGCCCACCCCCGCCCGACGTCCCGGCCGTCACAGCCGAGGAAGCTGCCGCCATGGTCGACGACGGCGCCCTGCTGATTGACATCCGCGAGTTGAAGGAGTGGAAGATGCTGCGGATCCCGGGGGCCGACTTCAAGCCCATGTCCGAGATCCAGGATTGGTACGAGGATTTGCCCCGTGATGTGGACATCATCCTCCAATGCCGGTCCGGCCAGCGATCGGGACAAGCCACCCAGGCTCTCATCAACCAGGCCGGGTTCGACCGGGTCTTCAACCTGACCGGCGGGATCATCGCCTGGCACTCGGCCAATCTCCCGGTCGACCGGGGGCCGGTGCCCGACTGAGCCCGGCGCCTGGCTCACCCCAAACCTCTTCCGTACACTCCTCTTCGTGAACGACACCGCTCCCCTTGCCCTGCTGGAAGACGCCGGACTTCGCATCGGCAACACGGTGATAATCCGCCGGGCCAAGCTGGCGCTACGGCCAGGTGAGAAGGTGGGGCTGCTGGGCCCAAATGGATCGGGCAAGACCACTCTGCTTCGGATGCTGGCCACGCTGCTGCCACCAACTGACGGGGCGGGCTCTGTCCTGGGGGCCGAGCTGGGATCTGATGACATCTACGACATCCGCAACCAGATCGTGATGGTGGGGCACCTGCCGGGGCTCTACCCCGAGCTGACCCTGGCCGAGAACACCCGGTTCGTCGCCCGCTTGACCGGCCGCCCGCCCGAGCAGGCCGACGATGCGCTGGCCATGGTCGGGCTGGCCGGGGCGGCCGAACGGAGAGCGGACCAATGCTCAAAGGGAATGCTGCGGAGGGCCGAATTGGCCAGGGCACTGATCATTGAGCCCCGGCTGTTGTTGCTTGACGAAGCTCACGCCGGGCTGGACGCCGAGGCAATTGGACTGGTGGACGCACTCGCCGATCGGGTCGTGGCCGCGGGTGGATCGGCCGTACTGGTTAGCCACGAGCCGGATCGCCTCAACGTGAACCGCTCAGTGAGAATTGTCGACGGCACACTGGGGGAAGAGGCATGAGCTTCTGGCGTCAGGTCTTCGAAATCACCCGCAAAGACCTGATGGTTGAGTCGCGCACAGCCGAGGTCTTGACCATGACCGCGCCGTTCGGGGCCGCCGCCTTGATCTTGATCCCTCTGGCAATCGGCACGGACGCTCCCCTCCTCAGCGAGCTCGGGCCCGGCCTGTACTGGATCGTGGTGCTGCTGTTCGGCATGCTGGTCATACTGCGCAAGAGCGCCGTCGACGGACAACCGCAGCGTGATCTGGTCCGGTTGCTGGGTCTTGATCCGGCGGCCCGTTTCACGGGCGCCGCCATCGCCACCTCAATCCTGGTGCTGACTTTCGAAGTTGTGCTCGTCCCGGTTCTCATTGCGCTCTACAACCCGGATTTCGAGAACTGGGCCTGGGTGTTGCTGATCCTGCCGCTGGTTGCCATCGGGATGGGGCTGTTGGGAACCATCGCCGGTGGAGTCACCACCAGCGTGGGCACGAGGACCTCGCTTACTCCGCTGCTGGTGGTACCGCTGTCGTTGCCACTGCTGCTGGGAGCCACTCAGGCCCTCGAAGCCTTGCGGCTGGGCCGGAGTATTCTTCCCTGGCTGGCACTGCTCGCAGCCGTCAACCTGGCGTTGGCGGTGACGGGAGTGCTGGCAGCACGTCCTTTGGAGGAAGCCGTTACATGACCACACTGCGCCGACACTGGTTGGAGACGGTGGCGGTGGCAGCCGTGGCCCTGAGTCTCACTCGTTCGATGACGGTGGCGGCCGACGTCACCCAGGGCGACGTTCAGCGCATCATGTACGTCCACGTCCCAAGCGCCTGGCTGGCGTTTCTTGCCTTTGCCGTGACCGTGGTCGGATCGATCGGCTGGCTGCGCACCAGCAACCGCCGCTGGGATCGGCTGGCCGCTTCCTCCGCCGAGATCGGCGTAGTGTTCACCGGCCTGGCCATCCTGGCCGGGATGATCTGGGCCAAGCCCGTCTGGGGCCAGTTCTGGACCTGGGAACCGCGCCTGGTGACTACCGCTCTGCTCTTCTTCATCTACCTCGGATATCTGGCGCTGCGGCGGGCAGTGCTCGACCCCGACCAGCGAGCGAGGCGATCGGCCATCATGGGCATCGTCGCCGTCATCCAGATCCCCATCGTCTACGAGTCCGTCAACTGGTGGCGCAGCCTGCACCAGACCTCCAGCCGCAACAGCATCGATACCCCGCTCCGCCTCACGCTTCTCCTGGGAGTGGTGGCGTTCACCTTTGTGTATGCCGCACTGCTGCGCCGGCGCCTGGAGTTGGCCCGGTTGGAGGAGGAGCTCGAGATCCGACTTCTCGACTCGAGCCCAGAAGTCGCCGGCGCCGGCATAACGGCTCCAGTCCTCGGAGGTGGCCGGTGATCGATGTCGTCGCGGTCCAGGTTTCAAACGCCTGGTGGTATGTGGCCGTTGCTTACACCGTGATCTTCGGCGGCATCCTGCTCTACGTGTCGTGGCTGGTCGTGCGGCTCCGGAAAGCACGCCGGGACCTCAACGCGTTGTCATGAAGTACAAGGCTTTCCTCATCCCCGCCATCGGGGTGCTGGTCGTACTCGGCGGGTTCATCCTCACCTTCAGCCTCAACGACAGCTTCGTCTATTACATGACGCCGACCGAAGCCATCGATTCGCGGCCCGACTTCGAGGACGGCCGCCGATTCCGGCTCTCGGGTGTCGTGATGCCCGGCACCGTTGAGGAACTGGAGGCCGGCGTCCGCTTCGTCGCTCTGGAACCGGAAGGCACGGACAGCGTGACGGTGGTCCACACCCGCAGCGCTCCGCAACTCTTCCAGGAGAACATCGAGGTTGTGGTTGAAGGAGCCTGGGCGGGTAATGAGTTCCACTCAGATTTCATGCTGATCAAGCATGACGAGGAGTACCGGGTCCCTGAGGAGGGGAATTTCGAGGGCGACGGATCGTGAGGCTCTGGATCTCGACAACTAGGACCGCGGCACCGGCCGACCAG
>JBPCTX010000252.1:0-7758 GCA_051011455.1 Acidimicrobiia bacterium
CGGGAGGGCCGGAACAGGTGGTGCTGTCCGACTACACCGGCTTCTTCGCCATCGACGCCCTGGCCGCGCTATCGAACCTGGGCGTTCAAACGGTGGTGGAACGGGAGTTCCACGACACCATCCCCGAGGGTGAGGTCATCCGTACCGAGCCGGGCGCCCTCGAGATCATTCCCAAGAACCAGGTGGTCACCCTGGTGGTGTCGCTTGGCATCGAACCGGTCGCCGTCCCCAGTCTGGTCGGCAACACAGAGGCAGAAGCTCGCAATGCTCTCGGCGCACTTGGATTGGCAATGGCGCTCGGCGAACCGATCGAGGTCACCGCTGAATCTGGTCAGGAGGGGATTGTGCTCGAACAGCAGACCCCTGCCAGCGTGCTGGTTGAGCCGGGGACCACCATCACGGTCCGGATCGGTGAAGTGCCACCACCTCCGAGCACTACCACCACCACGGTGCCGCCGTCCTCAACCACGACCACTACCACCACAGCGCCCTAGCGGCGCGACCTACAGGCCAACCGGCTAGCCCAGGAAGTTCTTGAGCAGGCTCATTCCCTCGGCCGTCATGATGCTCTCGGGGTGGAACTGGACCCCTTCGATGGGTAGTTCCACATGCCGGACGCCCTGGACCACATCGTCTTCGCTGCGAGCAGTCACCACCAGGTCGGGACCCACTTCAGAAGCGGCCAGCGAGTGGTAGCGAGTCGCGATCAGCGGGTTGGAGAGGCCGTTGAAGACTCCCTGCCCGTCATGGGTGATCTCAGATGTCTTGCCGTGCCTCGGCTCGGGTGCTGAGTCGACGACACCGCCGTATACCTCCACTATTGCCTGGTGGCCGAGGCAAACCCCCAGGGTCGGGATGGTCGGGCTCAACTCGCGCAGGTAATCGAGCGAGTAGCCGGTGTCGACCGGGGTTCCGGGACCGGGGCTGATCACCAGGCGATCCGGTTCAAGGGCAACTGCCTCGGCGACGGTCAGCTCGTCGTTGCGGACCACGACGGGTTCGGCACCCAGCTCGCCCAGGTATTGGACCAGGTTGAAGGTAAACGAGTCGTAGTTGTCGACCACGAGGATCTTCATTCTCCGAGTGCTCCTCCGCTATCAAGCATGTCTCCGAGGATCTCATAGCTCCAGATGACGGCGGTCAGAAGCACGAGCGAGGCCAGGGTCATTGTGGCCAATCGCACAGGGCGCGGTCCCGGCAGCCGGAGGTAGAGGTTCCTGATCATCACACGCCCAGAATAACTTCGGCATTGGGACCGGCCACCAACTCAGCGAACACAATGAGCCGCTGTCGTGAAGAGAAGCGCGGATGACAGGTGGTGAGGGTGAGCCACGCTCCCTGGCGCGGCTCGGTCACCCACAGATCGGTGGCTTTCACCACGCACAATCCGTCGTCGTTGCGGCACTGTTCAGGAGCCTCCCGCACCTCGTAGATATGAGCCCCGAGGGCAGTCTCCACCTCGATCCGGTCGCCGGGAACCAGTTCGTTTAGTGACCCGAACGGAGCCCCATAGGTAGTCCTGTGACCCGAGATGACGGCATTGCCGGGCTGGCCCGGGAGCGGTGATCCGGTCAGGTGACCGGGGCCCTTTTTCAAGTCTCGTCGCCGGACTCCCTCCACCACCGTCACGTCCAACTCGATCGCCGCTATTCGTATCTGAGCAAACGCCTCCCCTACCGCACTCTCCGCCTCCTTGAGCAGCTTCAAGGGGACGGGGTCGGGAATCGGCTCGGCGCCGGGATCGACGGGCACGGTGGTAGTCGTGGTGGGGGCGGGACCGCCCGGAACCGTAACCGGCACGTACTCGACTTCCTCGACCTCGACCTCCAGGAAGTGCTCGTCCAGGCCGGCCGCCAACGCAGATTGCTCGCGAGCAGTGAGCAGATTGGTAAACCAAAGTTGGTAGGCCACGAAGCCCATCAGGTAGACGCCAAGCCAGATGAAGGTCCAGCCCGTGCCGCGAATCAGGCGTATGGTTTTCGGTCTCACTGGCTCGCTATCCAAAAGTAGGTAGTGTGGCGGCCATGGCACGACCCAAAGGACGCCGCGAACAGCAGAAGCCACACCATACCGCCACCCCAAAGAAAGAGGTCAAACCAGCCTCTTCGCCTTTGTATGTGGGGGTCATGTTCGGTCTCATGCTCATCGGCGCCCTCATGATCATCCTGAATTACATAGGCGTTTTCGGCGACACCCGCGGCATCTGGCTGGTTGGTGGATTGGGCGCAATCGGAATCGGATTCGCCATGACACTGAATTACCGCTGACGACGCGGCTTGGGGGGGCAGTGAAATTACACATATGTAAGCTGCCCACAGGGTTATCCACCGCTGTGGATAACTCGTGAAACCCGCCCAGTACCTCGAGGCGATCCGCTCCGACGGCCAGGCCGTACTTGCCGCGGCCCGTAAAGGCCTCGATCCACCCGTCCCAACGACACCAGAGTGGACGGTCCGGGACGTGGTAGCCCACCTCGGCCAGGTGCATCGCCAGAAGACCCACATCGTTCGTGAACTGATGGTGGACGAACCCCCTGAGGGTCCCGACGCTCCCGACGACGATCGCTTGCTGGAGTGGTTCGCCGAAGGCCTCCACGATCTGACCTCAGTCCTGTCGGTGACCGATCCTTCCACCCATGTCCACACCTGGCACGAGCCGGACCAGAGCGTCGGGTTCTGGATTCGCCGCATGGCCCACGAGACATTGATTCACAGGGTCGACGTCGAATTGGGCCATGGAAGCCACACTCCGGTCGATCCGGTGCTGGGAGCCGACGGCGTGGACGAGATCCTCGACGTGTTCATGGGGGGCTATCCACCCTGGGCTGCATACACGCCGACCGAGGTCATAGTCGGCCTCGAAAGCGAGGGGCGGACGTGGCGGCTCCGATTCGGTTCCTGGACCGGGACTTCACCGCGCAGCGGACGCGAGTTCACCGACGAGGCCTCCGTCGAGTTGGACGATGGTGATTCCAAGCCTGCCGCCACCATTCACGGTCCCGGCGACGCTCTCGACCTGTTCCTGTGGGGCCGGGGCAGTGCCGATGGCCTGATCGTCGACGGCCACCCGAGCGTGCTTCTATTCCTCCGCGACCTGGCCGCCGAGTCGACGCAATAGGCCGGCTTTCAGTTGCCAGTTGCCAGTTGCCAGCTATACCCCTCCCGTGAAGCGAAGCGGAACGGGAGGGGCAAGGGGAGGGGTGCGAGCGCGTTCCTGTGCTCCAGCCAACAGCATCAGACCAGAGCGGTGAGAGCTGGTCAGACGCGGGACGCCGAACTAAACGAGATCCATCTCTTCGCGGCAGTGGCGGGGGGGCTTGGCTTCGTCGTCCTGGACGCGGGTTACGGTCAGCCGCATCCCACAGACCGTGCAGCGGTAATCGGCCTGCACTTCCCGTAGATCTGCCTCGGACGGCTCTGGGGGGATGGGGCGGGCCAGCAGCCGGACCATCCAGACGCCGGCACCCAGAATGGCGGCCCCCATCACGATGGCGATCACAACGTTCAGGGCTCAGAGCCTCTCGATGATGAGCGCGTTGGCCATGCCGCCGCCTTCGCACATGGTCTGGAGGCCGTAGCGGCCACCCGAGCGCTCCAACTCGTGAACCAGTGTGGTCAGCAGCTTGGCTCCCGAGGCACCCAGAGGGTGGCCAAGGGCCATTGCCCCTCCGTTCACGTTGACCCTGGACATATCGGCGTCATGCTCGCGACGCCAGGCCGCCACCACTGAAGCGAAGGCCTCGTTGACCTCGAACAGGTCGATGTCTTCCATCGTGAGACCGGCCCGGTCGAGGACCTTCTTCGTGGCCGGGATAGGGCCGGTCAGCATCATGACCGGATCGACACCGGCGAGGGCAAATTGGACAAACCGGGCTTTGGGAGTCAGGCCCAGCTCGCCGGCCTTGTCCTCGCTCATAATCAGGACGGCCGCGGCCCCGTCTGAGATCTGGGATGAGTTCCCGGCCGTCACCACGCCGCCTTCCTGGAACGCGGGTTGAAGAGTGCTGAGCTTCTCGAGGGTCGTCCCTGGTCGAATCCCCTCGTCGATGGTCATCAACTCGTCCTGACCGTCCTCAGCCGGCACTGGTAAAGGCGTGATCTCCGGCTCGAACCGGCCCTCTTCGGTGGCTCGCTGGGCCCGCATGTGCGACTGGTAGGCCAGACCGTCCAGCTCCTCGCGCGGGATTGACCACTTCTCAGCGATCATCTCGGCCGAGACTCCCTGGTTGAACAGGTGGTTGTCGTAGCGCTCCATCATCGACGGACCGAAGGGAAATCCGGGTCCGAGAGTTGCGTTCGAGCCCATCGCCACCCTGGTCATCGACTCGACCCCCGACGCGACGACGATGTCATAGACGCCCGCCATCACTCCCTGGGCGGCGAAGTGGGCAGATTGCTGGGAGGAGCCGCACTGGCGGTCCACGGTGGTGGAAGGAACGCTCTCAGGCCATCCGGCGGCCAACACCGCATTGCGTCCCACATTCACCCCTTGCTCGCCGAGTTGGGAAACGCAACCCATGATCACGTCGTCCACCTGCTCGGGGTCGAGGCCGTTGCGCTCCCGGACCGCGTTCAGCACGTGGGCAGCCAGGTCTACGGGATGGGTGTCCTTGAGCTTGCCTCCGCGCTTCCCAGTCGGAGTTCGGACGGCATCAACGATGACAGCAGTCGGCATGAGTGGCCTTTCTCGGTGACCCGGCAAGTGTATTGATCGCTGGAATGTTCGATGGCCGGAGCTGGAGACCCGCCGTATCATGACAGCTCGCGGGGATGTAGCTCAGCCTGGCAGAGCACCTGGTTTGCAACCAGGGGGTCGTCGGTTCAAATCCGATCATCTCCACGGACTGCGGACAGCAGACAGCGGACAGCAGACAGCGGACAGCAGACAGCGGACAGCAGACAGCGGACAGCGGACAGCGGATGCCACAAGCTGACGGCTGATAGATGAACCCCGGCTGTTACAATCTGCCGCTCTCGGGCCCATAGCTCAGCTCGGTTAGAGCGCATCCCTGATAAGGATGAGGTCCCTGGTTCAAATCCAGGTGGGCCCACGGGAACTCAGCTTTGCTGAGTTCCTTTCAAGTTTGGCAACGCCGCAGGCGTTGCCAAACTTGAGGCAGAGGTCTCGTTGCTTGCGAGTTTGCTACGCAAACTCGAGACAGATTTTGGCAACGGTGCTTCACCAACTGGAAGCGAAGTTCTCGTTGTTGGCGCGGCTCGCAAACTCGGAGCCGACGCCCCCGGATCGCTCGGTTCTGGGGGTCGTGGAGACTGTTTTGCATTCCTCAAGCCCTCGGGGTCCGCTGCCGACCATAGGGACGTGGCTAGAAAGTCAAACGAGGAGGCGCGCTTCAAGACGGCAGGCCGGGGTTATGCCCGGGAGGACGTCGACCGAGCGGTAGCCAATTACGAGCGGTTGCTCGACGATGCTTCGCGACGCATCGCCAAACTCGAGATCGACGTCGAAAAGTCCAAGGAGTCCGAGGCCGCCGCCATCGACCAGGCCTTCTTCTCGCTTCTAGAAGTCAAGGATCGGATACTCGGCAGCGCCGAGTCACAAGCCGAGGCCATCCTCATGGAAGCCCAGGGCAAGGCCGAGGCGGTCGAGACCCATGGGGGCGCCAAGCCGTCCGCCATCCTGGAAACCGCTCGCCAGCAGGCGGACGAACTGCTGGCTGCGGCCAAAGCCGAGGCATCCACCCTCCAACAGCAGGCCGACGACAAGGTCACCTTCGAGCATGAACCAGATGAGATCGTCAAAGCGGCCCGCGAACAGGCTGATCAGATTCGCAGCGCCGCCCAGGCGGACGCAGAGGTAGCCCGCCAGGCGCACGCCAACCTCGCAACGGAAGCTCAGGAAGAAGCCGATCGGATCCGGGCAGACGCCGACCGCGTTCTGGCCGAAGCCGAAGCCACCGCCGAGGCAGCCAGGAGTACCGCCGAGACCGCTACCGAAGCGGCCCGCCAGACACACGCCAAGCTGACCGCCGAAGCCCAAGAAGAAGCCGAACGGATACGGACCGAGGCCGACACCCAGGCCGAAACCACCAGAACTGCCGCCGACACCTACGCCGAGTCTGTACGGCAGGAACTCGAGGCACGCAAGCAGGAACTGGCCGATGGAGCCACCGAACTGGCGACGGCGGCCGAGACTGCCAAGACCGCTGCACTCGAGACCACGTCTGAAGCCGAGAAGATCAAGGAACAGGCCACCGCCGAGCTGGCGGGAGCCCGGAACGAAGACCGCCGCATCCGCACCGAAGCCAACAAGATCAAGAAGGAAGCTGAGGCGGCCAGGGCGGAAGCGCTCAAACTGGCCGAGGGGGCACGGGAGGACGCTTCCGGAGCGGTCGAGAAGCTCCTCCACGATGCTCGCTCCGAAGCCGGTCGAATCCGGGCCGAAGCTGCCGAGATCCTGCAACAGGCGGAATCAGCCAAGGAACAGGCGCAAGCCGATGGGGAGGCCGAGATTGCCTCACTGCGCAGCGAAGCCGAGCAACTCCACGCCCAGGCCAAAGACTCGCTGGCATCGGTGAGTGAGCAGGCCGAGCGAGAGGCCCAGTCGGCGCGCGACAAGGCATTGGCCGAGTCCGAGAAGACCCGGGCTGAGGCCGCAACGGATCGTGAGGCAGCCGCCCGGGCCCTCAGCGACGCCGAGAAGACGTTGGAGAAAGCCAAGGCGGCCGCCGAGAAAGAACTGGCCCCGATGCGCAAGGCCGCCCAGACCGAGGCCGACGAGCTCAAAGCCCAAGCAACCGGGGCGCTCGAGGAGGCCCGCAGCCGGGCCGCCGAAATGGTCGAGGACGCCAAGCGAGAGGTTCAATCGGTTCGGGACACCGCCACCGCGGAGTCCGAACAGTCGATCGCAGAGGCCGCCGAGAGGGCCACCGCCATGACGACCGAGGCTGAGGAGAAGGCCGGTCTACTGCGGGTAGAAGCTGAGAAGGAGCGTGAGGCTGCCCAGTCAGAGAGCTCTGAAATCAAGGCGGAGGCCGAGAACCAGGCCGAGGCCACCCGGCAGCAAGCCGCCACGGACGCCGAACATGTTCTCGCCCGGGGACAGGAGCAACTCTCAGCGGCTGAGGCCGAACCCGCCAGCGTCAGAGAGCTAGCCGAAGCAGAAGCCGAGGCCACCCGCCAGGAAGCCGAGATCCAGGCACAGCAGATTCGCGCTGAGGGAGAGGCCGACCGCGTGGCCGCTCGCCAGGAGGCCGATGAGGTCCGTTCCCACTTCGACGCCTCCCACGCCGCGGCTGAAGCCGACGCCACCCTGATCCGGGAGACGGCCGAGCAACAGGCAGAGACCACGCGCCAGGGAGCAGAGGAACAAGCCGAACAGATCCGAGCCCAGGGAGAAACCGACCGTCAGGCCGCCCACGAGGAAGCCGAGGAGATCCGCCGGGGACTGGAATCAGCCGAGAAACAGGCTGAGGAAATCATCGAGCAGGCCAGGACCGGGGCCGAGCAGATCGGGCAGGATGCAGCCGAGAAGCAGGCTGAGGCCGAACGCAAACTCACCACGATCGCTAAACGGGAGCAGATGCTCTCAAACGCCCAGCAGGAGGCGAAGTCCGTCCTGGAGCAGGCCAGACAAGAGGCAGCCGCAACCAAAGCCGAGGCCGAGAAGATCCTGGAGAACGCTCACGTGACGTCGAAAGACGCCCAGGAAGCGGTCGACCGGATCCGCTCCAGCGCGCAGTTCGGCAAGGACAAGAAGAGCCGCCGCAAGCGCTAGCGGGACCGCACCGGCAGTATCACC
>JBPCTX010000253.1:0-2860 GCA_051011455.1 Acidimicrobiia bacterium
ACACCGGCGTGAGAAGGAACGTCGCAATCCGGTTGCCGTACTCGCAGCCGGAGTCGCCCTGTTCGTCCTGGGAGTGGCTGCCTTCGCCATGGTGAATTCGCAATCCGGAGACACCGAGATCCTCAACGTCATCGGTCCTGGTTTGCTGGCCTTCCTACTGGCGGCGACCGCCATCGGACTGGGATTCCTGATGCAGGCGGGACGGATGTTCCTGTACGCGGCGATCCTCGCACTTGGCGGGGCACTGACGGCTTGGCAGGACGGCAGTCCTGGCTGGCCGATGCTCGCAGCCGGAGCATTGGTGACCGCGGTCGGGGCACTCTTGCTGGTGCGTTATGTGCAGGCCAATCCTCGGACCACCGGCGAGTGAGCTCCTCGCCCGATAGCAAAGCCACCGGCCTGGGTGAACTCGATCGCCTGATTCATGAGCCGGCTCGCCTGGTGTTGATGAAGCACTTGTATGTGATCGATGAGGCCGACTTCCTGTACCTGTCCCGGCGCACCGGACTAACCGATGGCAACATCTCATCCCACATGACCAGGCTGGAGGATGCCGGCTATGTGAAGGTCACGAAATCATTCGTCGACCGCCGCCCCCGGACCACCTATGCCCTAACGGCGGCCGGCCGGACCGCATTTGAGAAGTACCGCAAACAGGTGGTCAATCTGCTGGAAGGCAGCGAATAGGCAGGGGTGTGTGTCGCACCCCACTGATACGTTGCTCATATGAACGGGATAACGGGGAAACGGGAATGAGCTCGCTGCGGTCGGCGCTCGACGAACTGCGCGCCGACGATCTCAACGATCTGCCACTGAGCCAACTGGGCGACGACCTGGTCGAGCTCAGAGCAGTGGCCGAAGCGCTGGAAGCCGAGTGGCTTCGACGCCTGCAGGCCTTCGACTCAGCCCAGGGCTGGGCTGTTGACGGATCACTGTCCCTGGCCGCCTGGCTGCGAGCACGCTGCCGCATGACCGGGGCAGCGGCATCCGACCGGTCCCGGCTGTCGCGGTCCCTCCAGGAGATGCCTCTTACCCAGCGTGCCTTCTCGGCCGGAGATCTGACCACAGGCCACGTTCGGGCCATGGCAGCCGGGGCGAAGGCCCACCCGGACACTTTCGCCCGCGACGAGGCGGTGTTGGTTGAGGGTGCATCCAACGTATCAGTGAGGGACACCAGCAAACTGGTTGCCTACTGGCGCCAGAACCTCGACTTCGACGCCGCTCTCACCGGAGCCGACGACGTCTACGCCCGCCGACACCTCAGCATCTCCCGCACGTGGCAGGGCATGGTGCGCATCGATGGGGACCTGGATCCCGAAGCCGGAGAAGTCGTCATGGCCGCCATCGGCTCGATCGTGGACGAGTCAGTGAAATCGGGGCCTTCCGACGATCACCGCACCCCCGGCCAGCGGCGAGCCGACGCGCTGGCCGAGTTGTCCCGCCAGCACCTCGACCGCGGCCAATCGGCGATCTCAGGTGGCGAGCGACCTCACGTCAATGTGCTGGTGGACCTCAAGACGCTGAACCTCGGCCGTGGCGACATCAGTGAGTTCGTCTCTGGCACCGTTCTTCACCCGGAGGCGGTGCGGCGGCTGGCGTGTGACTCCGGGATTAGCCGAATCATCACGATGGGGCCTGGCCAGGTTCTCGATGTCGGTCGCACTACTCGCACGGTGTCCGGCCCGACCCGCAGAGCCCTTCTCATTCGCGACGGCGGTTGCCGGTTCGATGGATGTGACCGACCGGCACCGTGGTGTGACGCCCATCACGTGATTCACTGGGCCGACGGAGGTCCTACCGATCTCGACAATCTTGTTCTGTTGTGTCGCTCACACCATCGGATGGTCCACGAGGGCCGATTCCCGTCCCCCAAACCCTGACCGGTGGAGAAAGGAGGGAGCCCGCCTCCGGAGAGACGGGCCCTTCCAATTCCCCTCGGAATATCCTCAGTGGCGCTAGGCGCCTTCCCCTCCTCCTTCGGGCGGGTTACCCCAGCTGATGAAGCCGAAGTAACGCTTCTGCTCGATCGATTTGACCTTCACCTGGAACTCCACGCCGTAGGGAGCCTCCGGGAAGTCAACACGCAGCTCGAACTGACCTTCACCGTTGGCGTAGGTCTCAGCCGAGCCGTACTCGGACCAAACCAGGACATGGGCACCGGGCTTGGTCTCACCCCAGAACACGTCGAAGGGGAGCTCGGCCTCACTGGCGCCGTGCACCTGGTGGGCGACCAACTCGTAGGACTGCCCGTGGGCAACGAACTCGAAGTAGCGCTTCTGGTCGATCGACTTCACCTTCACCTGGAAGGCCTGGCCGCTCGGGGCATTCGGGAACTCCACCCGCAATTCGAACTGACCTTCACCGTTGGCGTAGGTCTCAGCTGAGCCATACTCGGACCAGACCAGCACGTGCGCACCCGGAGCGGTCTCGCCCCAGAACACGTCGTATGGCACCTCGTCGTCGCATGAGCCGTAGACCTGATGGGCTACCAGCTCATAAGCCGGCTCTTCCTTGGGATCATCGTTCACAATCCGGGTCACGGTCACAGCCGCCTCGGCGACCCCACCGTCGGTCTCAGCGCGGAACTTGGCAGTCTGAGTACCAGGCTCGAGGAACAACACGATGCGCCAGACGCCGTCATCATTGACGTCGGCCTCCCACTTGCCGGCGAACACGCGGGCTCCGGGAGTGGTCTTGCCTTCGAAGACGATCTTCTCATCGTCGACCTTGGCCCCGTTCTCCGGATGGAGGACCTTTAGCTCGGGTGGCTCGGCCTTGGGCTCGTCCTTGGTCTCTTCCTCGTGGTCGGACTCTTCCTTCGGCTCGTCCTTCTCAGGCTCTTCCTTCGGCTCGTCCTTGA
>JBPCTX010000254.1:0-14298 GCA_051011455.1 Acidimicrobiia bacterium
GTCCAGCAGGGTGAACTCGTAGTAGAGGTCCGTCGGGAATCCGGAGGCGCGGCCGCCGCCAACCAGTACTTCGGCGCCACGTTCGCGAGCATCGGCGATGTGGCGGTCCATCTTGCCGGCGGTGGGCTCGTTGTTGAGCGGGCCCATGTTGGTCTTCTCATCGAACGGATCCCCCAGGCGGACGTCCGTGGCTGCTTGCAGGCTTCGATCGATGAACTCGTCGTGGACTTCGTCGACGACGATCACACGCTCAGTGGCACAGCAAACCTGACCTGCGTTGTAATAGGTGCCGTAGACGGCGGCTTCGGCGGCGGCGGCCAGGTTGGCGTCGGCGGTGACAATGGTGGGGCCATTGCCCGACATCTCCATGATGGAGCGCTTGACCCCCATCATCGAGATGATCCGCTTGCCGGTCGCCGATGAGCCGGTGAACCCGATGGCGTCGATGCCGTCGTGGGTGACGAGAGCTTCTCCAATGTCGCCACCACCGGGGATGATCGACACCAGGCCCTTGGGGACTCCCGCCTCATCGAAGGCCTTTGCCAACTCCAGCAATCCCCAGCTGGTGTGAAGTGGAGGCTTGACGATGACGGCGTTGCCGGTGGCCAACCCCGGCCCCAGGTACTCGAGCGGGATGGTGATTGGGAAGTTCCACGGGGTTATGGCCGCCCACACTCCCACCGGCCGTCGGAATGTGAACATCCGGGTGTGGCGCTCGGAGGTGGGGATTACGTTCCCCATCAGCCGCTTGGCATCCTCAGCCGACTCGGTGAAATAGGAATTGGCCTCTTCGATGTCGCCCAGTGATTCCTCGTGGTACGGCTTGCCCTGCTCGAGGGTCTGGATGCGAGCGATCTCCTCGACCATCGGCTCGATGGATGCGGCGATGCGGTGGTTGAGGTCGGCCCGCTCCACAGCCGACCAGTGGCGGTACTCGTCTTGTGCCTCCCGGGCCGCCGCTACAGCCCGGTCAATGTCGGAAGCTGAGGCTATGGGGATGTCGGCGATGTGCTCGCCGGTGGCCGGAGAGTGCAGGGCGTATGCCCCTTCTCCAGTCCCCTCGGTCCATTCACCGGCGATGTAGAGCTTGACGGACTGAGCCACGGGTCGCCCCTCCTAGTTCATGTAACGTCGTTATATAACAGTGCTACACTACCACGAGCTATGGATTCTCTGCTGGCTGAAGCCGCCCCGACCCCTTACTGGTGGGAAGGCCTCGCCTCGCGCTTTGCAGCAAGGCCGGGGCTCGCCGATGACCTGAGTGTTGACGTGGCCATCGTCGGCGGTGGGTACACCGGGTTATGGACTGCCTTTGAGCTTGCGAGGGCCGATCCACAGCTGAAGATCGCCGTTCTCGAGAAGGCCCATGTCGGCTTCGGCGCCTCCGGGCGCAACGGTGGGTGGTGCTACGACGGATTCTCAGCCGGCCTCGATCGGATTGAAGCGATGTCGGACCTGGAAACCGCCAGTCGCTTCGGGCAGGTCTTGCGCGAGACCGTCGACGAGATTGGCAAAGTGGTATCGGCCGAGGGGATCAAGTGCGACTTCCACAAGGGTGGATCGGTTGAGTTCTTGCGCAACGGCGGCCAGCTGGCGCGAGCCCGACACGAAGTAGAGGCCGCCCACCGCTACGGCTCCACCGCCGAGGACACTCGCGTCATGACCGCCGCAGAGGCGGCCGCTATCGGACGGGCCAGCGACCTGCAGGGTGGCCTGTGGTCCCGGCACACCGCCGCCGTCCATCCCGCCAAGCTGGCGCTCGGACTGGCCGAGGCTTGCGAAAAGCGGGGGGTGCAAGTCTTCGAGAACACGGCCGTGTCCGACATTGCTTCCGGCCAACTCACCACGGCCGGCGGTGCCACCGTGACAGCCTCCATCATCGTTCGCGCCACGGAGGGCTACACAGCCGATCTGCCAGGCCATCACCGGCGGATTGCCCCCGTCTACTCCATCATGATCGCCACTGAGCCCCTGCCGCCCTCCCTCTGGGACGAGATTGGCCTGGCCGACCGGCAGACCTTTGGAGACTTTCGACACACAGTCATCTATGGCCAGCGCACCGTGGACGGTCGAATTGCATTCGGCGGAAGGGCTACCCCCTACAACTACGGCTCCAGGATCCGCACCAACGCCGAGTTCCCGGTTGAAGCCTTCGCTCCCGTGCACGCGTCACTCGTCGAGGTCTTCCCTCAATTGGCAGGGGTCGGAGTAACTCATCGGTGGGGTGGAGTGCTGGGCGCCCCCCGCACCTGGCTGCCGACCGTTGGGTTGGAGCGCTCCACTGGATTGGCCTGGGCCGGCGGCTATGTCGGTGCCGGGGTGGGGGTGACCAACCTGGCCGGCCGCACCCTTGCCGACCTCATAATCGAACGTGAAACGGAGCTGACCGGTTTTCCGTGGGTGAATCGGACCGTGCGATCGTGGGAGCCCGAGCCCCTTCGTTGGCTGGGCATCTACTCCGCCTATCGCATCATGCTCAGCGCCGATCGCAAAGAGAACAGAACGCAACGTCCCGCCCGTCGTGCCGACCTGGTGTGGTGGGTTGGCAAGCACTGAATGGAGTCACGATGACCGCTTCCGTCCACGCCGCTCTGGCCGCACTCGTCTCCTCGATGGAGGATGGTGGGATACGGGCTGGAGCCGATTCCGGTGAGCCAAACACCGGTTACCGCGAACTGTTCGCGGCGGCGGGGACCGAAGTCGGTGTGTGGACGAGCACTCCCGGAGGCAGGGAGATCAAAGACCGCCCCGACACCGAGGTGGTTTCAGTCCTGTCCGGTCTCGCCACCATCACGGATGAGTCCGGAATCAGCTTTCAGGCTGGTCCTGGAGACGTCTTCGTGCTGCCGGCGGGGTGGTCGGGGCGCTGGGACATCATCGAGACGCTCGAGAAGCTGTACGTGACGATCGAAGAGGAGAAGATATGAGTATCCAGGGACCACAGACAGTCGAATGGTTCGACCGGGCGCTGGCCGCCATGGTCAATGGCGTCTCTAGCGGTTGGCGCTACTGGGGCCCGGACGAGACCATCGTCCTCAGCCGGGGAGAAGGCTCCCACCTCTTCGACAGTGATGGCAAGAAGTACATCGACTATCACTGCGGCTTTGGCCCCATCATCCTGGGCCACGCTGATCCCGATGTCACGGCCGCGGTCGCCGAGGCGGCGGCCTCCGGGACAACCTTTGCGTTTACCCAAGAGCGGGAGATTCTCGCCGCCGAGACGGTCAAGCAGGCCGTCCCCTGGGTTGAAAAACTGCGGTTCACCAACACCGGGACTGAGGCCACGATGCACGCCGTCCGGCTGGCCCGGGGATTCACAGCTCGCGACGTGGTCATCAAGTTCGAGGGCACCTATCACGGGGCTCACGATTACGTGATGTATTCGACGCCCGGAGATGCCACCGACTCGCTCGGCTCTCCTTACCGGCCGATTCCGGTGGCGATGAGCTCGGGCATGCCCGAAACCATCATGACGCTCATCCGTACTCTCCCCTTCAACGACCTGGAGGGCGTGCGGCGAGTGTTCGCCAACGATGGCAACCGGGTGGCGGCGGTACTGGTGGAGCCGATGCTCGGCAACGCGATGGGGATTCAGCCGGCCGAGGGGTTCCTGGCCGGGCTGCGGGAGTTGTGCGATGCCAACGGGACCGTCCTGATCTTCGACGAGGTCAAGACCGGTTTCCGGGTCTCGGTCGGTGGCGCCGCTGAGACCTACGGTGTCACCCCCGACTTGGCCACCTTCGCCAAGGCGATGGGCAACGGCGTCCCGGTTGCGGCCATCGCCGGCCGCGGGCCCGTGCTCGACGGTTGGGCCCAGGGGGGGATCGTCCAGGCCGGCACCTATTCGGGCAACTCGATGGCGGCTGCCGCGGCCCGGGCAACAATCGAGAAACTGTTGACCGGTGAGCCGATGGCCCAGATCGGCAGGGTGGGGACGGCTCTCATGGAGGGATGCAGCAAGATCCTGGCCGGGCGCGGGGTGGCGCACAGCGTCGAGGGAGTGCCGGCGATGTTCGGCTTCTACTTCGGGGAGGGCTCGGCCACCGACTACCGGTCGGTCAGTGATCACGATGAGGATCTGTACGAGAAGCTGATCATGGGCATGATCGAGCGCGGCGTGATGCCGTCGCCAGATGCTCTGGAGCCGTGGTTTGTGTCGGCTGCTCACAGCGACGAAGACGTTGCCACCACCCTGCAAGTGTTCGAGGAAGCTCTCGTCGAGGCCCTGGGGTAGCCAATGCCGATCCAGGTCGACGTCACTCAGCGGCGGGCCGACGTGGCCGACGCCACCTTTCGGGTGGCAGCCCGCGACGGGCTGTCTGCGGTGACTTTGCGGTCGGTGGCAGCCGAGATGGGAGTCTCAACCACAACCATCACCAACTACTTGCCGACCCGAGCCGACCTGTTGCTCAACGCAGTGGATCGGATGACGGACGAGTGGCTGGACGAGCTAGAGACAGCGAGAGCAGGGAGAAAGCCCGAAGAGGCCTTGCGGGCGGTCATGAGGGAAGCGGTCGGCTGGGATCAAGACGAACTGGTCCGCAGTCAGTTCTGGGTGGCAGTGCTGGCCACCCAGTCCCCCCAGGTCCGCCGACAGGTGGGCGAGGTGGAGGACGCCGTGCGGGAAGTTTTGGCCAAGCTGGTCGAGGAGTGCGGGCACCCGCATGCCAAAGCTGCCGCCGACCAGTTGTTCCTGTTCGCCCAGGGCTCGTTTGCTTCCATCGTTGAGGCCCCGGGCCGTTGGACTCCGGATCGCCTCCGGGCGGCGGCCGACGCGGCGGTCGACGGGGTGCTGGCAGCTCTGGACTGAGGCGGGCTAGCGGGCGGTGATGATGAAGGCCCGGATCCGGCCTTCCACTTCGCCGCTTCCAAAGCGATCAGCGATCGCTCGGGTGGCCTGTTCGGTGGCTTCCTCGAGCGACGGGTTCCCCAGGGCCTCGATCTCGTTCCTGAGAGGAGTGCCCTGGCAATAGGCGACGGCGGGAATCGCCGCTTGGGAGGCTCGGCTGACGGCCTCCACGGGCTCGATGCTCACCTGCTCGAAGCCTGCTGCCTCCAACTCCCGCTCGAATACCTTCCGGTCATAGTGCCCGTGCGGGGTGCGAGCCAGGAAGCGGGGAGGATCGTCTGGGAACGTCTGCGCCAGGGACTCGGTCACCACGGCCGCGAACTCGTTCTCTTCAATCCGGTCCCACATACTGAAGATGAGGGAGCCACCGGGTCGGAGCACCCGCCGGGCCTCACGGTAAGCCTTGACTCGATTGGGGAAGAACATGACACCGAATTGGCAAAGCACGGCATCGAAATCTCGATCCTCCAGAGGAAGGTCGAGAGCGTCGGCGGGCACCCACTCCACTCTTTCCGGGTCGGTCTGGACGGCTGCCGCTCGCTGCAACATGGGTGGGTTGAGGTCGGTGGCCACGTACCGGGTTTCCTCCGGCAGTACCGCCGCCGCGGCCCGGGTCACCACCCCGCTTCCTGTCGCAATCTCCAACACGTCGCCGGGGCCGAGAACCGCGGCGCGGTTGGCCAGATCGTCGGCGTACTGCTCGAAGATCAACGGGACCAGGTAGGCATCGTAGATCTCGGGGATCGAGCCGGTGAAGACCTTGTCAATCTCACTCACGGTTCGGCCTTCGGGGAGCGGCGATCACGCCGTCCAACCAAACAACTGCTCACCGGCCAGGACGGTGACCACCCACAGGGCCAGGCCGGCCACCGCCACCGCCGGCGTCCAGAGCCTTCGGCTGGCGAAGACCCGTGCCAGAACTATGAGCCCACCAAACCACACCACCCACATTGCGAACGCCCACGGATAGGGCATAACGAGGCCGGCTCCCAGGTACAGCACACCGAGGCACAGGTAGAGCCCGACGCCGACAACTCCGAGTACCAGTCCGATCCCGTGAGATGACACCCCTAGGCGTCCAGGCTGCTGCGCTCGGCCATCCCGTTGAGTATCTCCAGCACCACCCGGTTGGCCAGGAAAGCCGTGATGTTTCCCGGACCGTCGTACGGGGGTGAGACTTCCACGATGTCGGCCCCCACCACGTTGAGCTCACGGGCCAGCCGGCGAACCGTGTCGAGCAGTTGACGCGAGGTGAGCCCTCCCGGCTCGGGGGTTCCGGTTCCCGGGGCCATGCCGGGGTCGACTACGTCGATGTCCACTGAGAGGAAGACGGCGTCTACCCCGTCGGCCGCATAGGCAACAGCCTCGTCAACGACCGTTCGCAACCCGCGTTCCTCGATGTCGGACATCAGGTAGCTGCGCATGCCTTGCTGCTGCATCCACTCAACGACCGGTGGGTCCGGCCAATACCCTCGCAGCCCTATCTGAACGAAGCGATGGCCGGCCACGGCTCCCGACTCGATCAGGCGTCGCATCGGCGTCCCGTGGCCATGGAGAGCTCCTGCCATGCTCACCTCACCGGTGTCGGCGTGGGCATCAAAGTGGATCAGGGCGATGTCGCCGTAGACGGCGGCGGCCGCCCTGGCGTTGGCATAGGTGATCGAATGGTCGCCGCCCAGCACTACGGGGACGGCCCCGTGACGGGCAATGGTTTCCACCGCCTGGCCAATCCGGTCGAGCGATTCCTCGATGTATCCCGGTGGCAGAAGCAAGTCTCCGGCGTCTACCACGTTGAGTGTTGTGAGAGGGTCGATGCCGGTTGGCAGATGCGGGCGGTATCCGTCGAAACCCAGGTAGTCCGCATCGCGAATGGCCCTGGGCCCGAATCGAGTGCCCGGCCGGTAGGTGGTTCCCCAATCGAAGGGGGCACCGACGATCACCACCCCCGCCTCGCCAAGGTCGTCGAGGGGACGAGCCGGTACCCCTGCGAAAGATCCCCGGGTGGCAAAGCCGGCGGACCTGGCGGAGTCGAATGGATCCGTGGTCATGATTCTCCTGACGACGTCGCAGCCCATCGATGGCGCGTTGCCTGGTCGGTAATGTAGCTCTCCAGCCCTCCCAACAGCCAGAAGCCCGGCGCGATAGATGCAGCATCCAGCAGATCTCGTATTCGTCAATGGACCAGTCTTCACCGGTGACCCGCGCCGGCCGTGGGCCGACGGTGTGGGCGTGGTCGACGCCTTCATCACGCATGTGGGCGGGGCAGAGGAGATGGCCGCGGTTGTCGGGCCCGGCACAGAGGTGGTCGACCTGCAGGGCCGTCTGCTGGTTGCCGGGTTCCAGGACGCCCACATCCATCCCATCACCGCCGGATTGGATCGGCTCCGGTGTGATCTTCTGCCGTCCGACGGTTTGGACCAGGGCCTGGAGGCCATCGACCGGTATCGGCTGAATAACCCCGCTGCGGAGTGGGTCAGGGGAGGAGGATGGAAGTTCGATTGGTTCGAGGGAGGGCTGGCCCCGGTTGAGCTGCTGGACCGGCTGGTCCCGGACCGACCGGCCTATCTGGGGGTGGCCGACGGCCACGCCGGCTGGGCCAACAGCCGGGCGTTTGAACTGGCAGGCATCGACGCTTCCACTCCCGATCCACCCGATGGCCGTGTCGAGCGCAAGTCGGATGGCTCGCCGCAGGGGACCCTCCAGGAAGGAGCAATGGAGCTGGTTGAGCGAGTGCTTCCTCGCAACACGGAGGAGGAACTGACACGGGGTCTGCTCGGGGCTCAGGAGTATCTGTTCTCTCATGGCATCACTGCCTGGCAGGACGCGTGGGTGACGGCCGAACTGCACGACACCTATCGGCGCCTGGCGGCAGATGGCCGGCTGTTGGCCCAGGTGCGGGGCGCCCTGTGGTGGGACCGGTCCCGGGGGATTGAGCAACTGGACGAGATGGAGCAGCTGCGTGCTCAGTCGGTGCCCGGTTACCAGGCAGGGTCGGTCAAGCTGATGCTGGACGGCGTGTGTGAGAACTTCACCGCCCGGATGCTCGATCCCTATCTCGATGACGACGGTGCCACCACCGCTAATTCTGGACTCGACTTCATCGATCCGGCGATGCTGCCCGGGATCGTCACCGAAGTCATGCGGCGCGGCTTCCAGCCCCACTTCCATGCCCTCGGCGATGCCGCCGTCAGGGACGCGCTCAACGCCATCGAGGCCGCACAGGCCCGGGTTGGCGACGCCGGCGTCCGGCCCCACCTGGCCCACACCCAGGTGGTACATCCGGACGACATTCCCCGGTTTGCAGAGCTCGCAGCCTCCGCCAACGCACAGGCGCTGTGGGCCTGCTCAGACCACACCATGCGGGTGTTGACCGAGCCGTATCTGGGTCGGGAGCGGTCGGCCCGTCAATATCCGTTCGGCGATCTGGTTCGGGCCGGAGCCCATCTGGCAATGGGAAGTGACTGGGCAGTTTCAACCCCCGATGTGATGGCGCAGGTGGATGTGGCGGTAACCAGACGGGTTCCCGGCGAACCCGGATCACAGCCCTACCTGCCCGAGCAGCGGCTGACGATGGCTGAAGCCCTGACCGGCTTCACCGCCGGATCGGCGTATGTCAACTTCCTGGAAGAAGATCGAGGGGTCATCGAGCGCGGCAAGGTAGCCGACCTGGCGGTCCTGGAAGCCAATCCGTTTGAGGACGGCGCGGCAGGCATGAAAGTGGATCTCACCTTCGTGTCAGGCCGGCCGGTCTTTCAGCGATAGGGAGATTTCCTCTTCGGGCTCCGCCGTACCCGAACCCGTAGGATCGCCTCTTACCCGCACAGGAGGCTGGTCGAATGGGCGAGAAGGTGTCACATCCGGAAGTGAAGCAACTCCGGTTGGTGGTGGAGACCGATGACTTCGAGGGGACGGTCGCTTTCTTCAGAGACGGGCTCGGGCTCAACGAGGAATTCTTCGTGGAGAGCGACGGGGGAGCACTGGTCATGGCGCTGCAAGCCGGCCGGGCCACCCTCGAGATCGTCAACCCGGCCCAGCGGCTGCTAATCGACCAGCTTGAGGTAGGCCGTGAGGTCAGCCGCAGCATCCGGGTGGCGTTTGAGGTCGCTGATGCAGTTTCCGGCACCGATCGACTGGTGGCGGCGGGCGCAACCTTGATCGCCCCACCGACCGAAACCCCGTGGCGTTCACTCAACTCCAGATTGGAGGCACCCGCCGGCCTCCAGATCACCCTGTTCGAGGAGATGGATGCCGACGACTGAGCCCTTGAACCCCTCACGAGCTACGCTCGCCTCGTGTTAGACCGTATTCACATCCGGGATCTCCTCGTCCACGCGTTGTTGTTTGGCTCTTCGGACCAGTCCTCATCGCGGTGTCGCCGGGGGCCCAGCCCCGTCGACCGGCGTGGTCGAGGGTGGGTGGGTTGATGGTGGGCCTTGACCGTATTCACATTCGGGACCTCCTCGTCCACGCCATCATCGGGATCAATCCCAATGAGAGAGTCATCCCACAGGATGTGCTGGTGAACGCCACCCTGTTCGTTGATACCCGGCCGGCCGGCGAGAGCGATCAGATGGCCGACTCCGTCAACTACTCGACTGTCACCAAGGCGATGAAGGCCCACATAGAGGCGTCAGAGCCCGGGCTGGTGGAGAAGTTGGTCGCCGACCTGGCAGGGGTGTGCTTTGAAACCGACGACCGCGTGCTTGAGGTTGAGATCACCGTTGAGAAGCCGGGAGCGGTCAGTTTCACCCGTTCGGTGGGGGTAACCGTCCATCGGACCCGGTCTGAGGTCATGGACCGGTGACCAGGGCACTGATTTCGCTTGGCAGCAATATCGAGCGGGAATCGAACCTGCCGGCAGCAGTTCGGGCCATGCGCCAGCACCCGGACATCAGCGTGCTGGACACCAGTTGCATCTTCGAGTCTGAGGCGATGGGCGGTGACTATCCCCCGTTCTACAACGCAGCGGTGGCGATTGAAACTGCGCTGGACCCTGCCCACCTGATCGCCACTTTGCGAGGGATCGAAGCCGGTCTCGGGCGAGTGAGAACCGAGGACAGAAACGCCCCTCGCTCGATCGACCTCGACCTCATTCTGTACGGCGATCTGGAAGCAGAAGAGCAGGGCATCCCGGATCCCGCCGTTGCCGAGGTCTCCTACGTGGCAGTCCCGGCCGCAGAGGTAGCGGGCGATTGGATGGTGCCGGGAAGGAATAAGTCGGTGGCCGAATTGGCTGAACAAGCACTACCTCCACCGTTGAGAAAGGTCCCCATGGCAGAGCAAGATCTCGACCTCAGTCCCGAGGATGCCTTCGAGGAGTACGGCCCGGCCGACGAGACCTTCAATCCTCGTTTCGAAGCCCTGGTGCGCGAGCAGCTCGAAATCCTGGGTGAGGACCCCGACCGCCAGGGCATCGAGCGGACCCCGTACCGGGTCGCCAAGTCGATGGCGTTCCTGACCGGCGGCTACACCCAGAGCCTCAAGGAAGTTGTCAACAACGCCATCTTCGATTCTCCGGATTCAGAGATGGTGATGCTCAAGGACATCGAGTTCTACTCGATGTGTGAGCACCACATGCTTCCATTCTTCGGGCGCGCCCACGTTGCCTATATACCCGATGGCCGTGTCATCGGCGTGAGCAAGCTCGCCC
The DNA here is from genome assembly GCA_051011455.1 of Acidimicrobiia bacterium. GTDB lineage: Bacteria > Actinomycetota > Acidimicrobiia > Spongiisociales > SHLN01 > SHLN01. The sequence goes on from JBPCTX010000254.1 coordinate 10,500, forward strand.
GCATCGTTGACGTGTTCGCCCGGCGCATGCAGATACAGGAGCGGCTCTCCAACCAGGTCGCCGATGCCCTTATGGAGTGCCTGGAGCCGCTCGGGGTGGGAGTGGTTATGGAAGCCGCCCACCTCTGCATGCTGATGCGCGGAGTCCAGAAGCAGAACAGCGAGATGATCACATCCGCCCTGCGCGGTTCCTTCCGCTCCGACGGCCGCACCCGAGCCGAGTTCATGAACCTGGTCGGCCACGAACTCCGGTAGATGACCCCAGCAACCGGCAACGGACAATGCCGACCCCGATAGAGCTGGAGCGTCTGGAGTGGGGCACCGGCGACCGTCGCATGCTGATCGTGCATGGTCTCGGCTCCAGCGCGGCGGGCTGGTGGCGGGTCGGTCCGGCGCTGGCTGAGGCCGGGTTCCATGTGACCGCAGTCGACTTGCGCGGCCACGGTGACAGTCACAGCCCCGGCGACTACAGCATGCATGGCTACGCCGCCGATCTTCTGGCCCTGGGTGGCCGATGGGAGGCCGTCCTCGGACACTCCCTGGGCGGGGCGGCGGTCGTCCAGGCAGTCGTTGAGAACCCCGACTGGACGGACCGGATCATCCTGGAGGACCCGCTCTTGATCATCGTGGATCAGGAAACGGCCGTTGAGTACGTGTCGGCCGACCTGGATGCGGAGACGACAGTTGAGGTCATGGCGGCCAACAATCCAACCTGGCACCCCGAGGATGCTCGCATAAAGCTGGAGGCTCAGCTCAAAGCGGGTCCAGAGGTGATAGTGAACTCGATGGTTCACAATCCGGGCTGGAACGTGGTGGCAGCGGTGGCCGATCTAAACATCCCGACCCTATTGCTGGGTGCCGATCCTGATCTTCAGCCTCTGGTCCCCCCGGCGTTGGGCAGCAGCCTGGCCGCGATGAACTCGAACATCGAGTTCCATACCCTGGCCGGCGCCTCCCACTCCATGCATCGAGACGAGTTCGATGCCTTCATCAATCTGGTAGTTGGCTTTCTCAACTAGCCATCAACCCCCTTGAACCCGGGTCCGGATCCGCATACGTTCCCTTCGTGGCCGACAAAGACATGCCCGTCGACGAGGAGCACTTCGAGTCGATCCCCTGGAGTGCCCTTGTGCCTCAGACACGCAATCAGCCCTGGCTGGTCTACGTCGCTGCCGGGGCGATAGTGGCTCTGGTGGCGGGAGTGGTGATCGCTCGCAGTGTCGGCGCCGGCGGCACCTCCGTCCCTTCCGCCCCAACCCCGGCCCTGGCCGAAGCAGGCGAGGGTCCGACCGAAGCAAACCCACCCGCCGAAGCCGATCTTCAGTCGGAAGCCGATCTTCTGGCTGAGATTCCACCCGCTTCCGACGGCGCTCGCGCCGCGGTGATGAGGGCCGAATGGTTCGTGACGGATTACTTCACAATCGATTCTGCCGGCGGCCGGACGGCCGAGTTGGCCGGCGCTCTTGGTCGAACTCCACCCGAGTGGGATTCTGAAGTGACGACGTACGTCGAGTGGGCCAGGGCCTGGGCGGCGGTACCGGAGGGCGACGGCCGGTACCGGGTGCCGGTCGCCTTTCGCTCGATCACGGCGACGGATTCGGGGTTCGTTCGTGGGCTCGTGCACGGTGTCGCGATCCGCGTCCAGGTCGGTGGGGAGGGTGGGACACGCATCCTCGCCCTCCCTGAGCCGATCGAATTACCTGCCTCCCCCGACCTTGTCGCCCTCCCGGCACCGCAGGCCATTCCCGACGAAGTTGCAGCCACCGCCATCGAATCTGCCTCGGCATGGAGCGATGAAGCGACTGTGATCGAGGGCATCAGGCAGGGTGATGTCTGGCGAGTCACCGTTGAAGCCTCCGATGACACGGGCACCGCCTGGGCGCTGGTGGTCTGGGTCGACGAGAACTGACACCGGGGCCCGGTGGCTCCATAAGCGAAGCCTCCCTGTCGGGAGGCTTCTTGGAAGCCTTGCGACCCCCTCGCCATCGTCGGTATCCATGGTTCGGTTCCCTGGTCGGCACCGAAGCGCCTTGTGGTCCGTTCCCCTTGGTCCTCTCGACCGCAGGGGGAACTATCGGCGCGGCACCCGGTTCCTTGAGACTGTTTCTGTGATCGGTTGGGGCGGACGGTTCTCGCTACCCTCCTGCCCATGTGGAGCGAATTGATTCTTGGTCTCGACCTGCCGGAAACCGGGGAGATTCTCCTGGCCGGTGACGACGTGGGCAGCGTCGCCCTGCCCGCATTTGGGAGCAAGCGCTTCGAAATCGGGGAACTGGTTCTGGTCACGAAGGGGCAGCCGCCTCCGGCGGATGCCAGCCCCGAGTCGACCGGACTGGCCGACGACCAGCTCGACATGGTTCTTTTGCGCGATGCCTTCGGCTCGGTGACGCGGCTGAGCCGTGTGCTGGGGGAGGTCTATCGGATTCTGAAGCCGGGCGGTGGTGTGCTGATCACGGAGTTCGATGCCGAGACGCTGCTCGAGTCCCGGCCCCAGCAATACCCCCAACGGCTGCTGTCGGATCTTCACCCGGCCGTGGGCGAGTACCTGCAGCGGCGTCATCCGCGAGCTATGGACATAGCGATGTCGTTGGTGAGCACCGGCTTCCGGGAAGGCGACGCCTACACCCTCGACTTTCCCCTCGGGCACTTCACCGACTACCAGACCTACGTCGACTCGGTCGCAGCCAAAGGCTGGCGCGGGATGGACCAGATAGCGGAGGCAGATCGCCAGGCGCTGCTCAGCGACCTTCCCTCTCTGATGCCAACCATCGCTCCCGGCGGAGAGTTCTTCGACGTAGAACCGGTTGGCGTTGCAAGGGCTTACAAGCCCGGATAGCAGCGGAGGTGCTCCGTGCCTCGACTCATTCTGCTGTGGCTGGAGGCTTCCAGATTCGTAGGGCGCCGATTGTGACGCTCACGATGGCACCCAGCCAACTCAGGAGCCAGGCGAAATAGGCGAGTCCGGCCAGCAGGCCGGTGTCGTCCTCGCCGCTAGCAGTCTTGCCGTCACCCAGCACCACCAGGGCGGCGGCACCGATGGCAAACAGCACCGCGGCCACTCCAAACCATTGCTTCCACCCCATGTCCATCGGGTCTCTCCTTGTGGTTCCCATCTCTTGCCTTCCTATGTGGGCTCACCCCTACAGACGGACACCGAACCGAGTCGGGTGACAGGATCGAGAGGTTTCCTTCGCGCCTCCGGATGGCTCAGAGGCCGATTACCATGACCTCATGCCGGTAGTCATTGAGCAGACCCCCAATCCGAATGCCCTCAAGTTCACGGTCGGGCAGGACGTCGGTGGACCAACGACTGTGGTGGCCGGACAGCAGTCAGAGGACCCGACTGCCCAGGCCCTGGTTGAGATCCCAGGGGTAACCAGTGTCTTCATGACCGCCGATTTCGTCACCCTCACCCGCGCGCCGGATGGTGACTGGGCCGCGATCGCCGATGTCGCCAAGCCGATCCTCGAGGAGCGCTTCGGATAACTCGCCCGGGTGGCAACTTGTCAGGCGAGGTACGATCTTCCCCATGCTCGACACCATGCAGCGGCCCGTCCGCGACTTGCGCATCTCAGTCACCGACCGGTGCAACTTCCGCTGCAGTTACTGCATGCCCAAGGAGATCTTCAACCGGGAGTATGAGTTCCTGGCCCGTGACCTGCTGCTCAGCTTCGAGGAAATCGCCCGGGTGGCCGGCATCCTGGTGGAGCGAGGCATCGAGAAGATCAGGCTCACCGGGGGTGAGCCTCTGCTGCGAGTCGAGATCGAGAAACTGGTCGAGATGCTGGCCGGGCTCGGGG
>JBPCTX010000255.1:0-3088 GCA_051011455.1 Acidimicrobiia bacterium
GGCATGTTATGCGACATGCTGTTGAGGTCGTGAGAGGACGAAGTGTGTGGGAGGGTGGAAACAACTCGAGGGGTCTCGCGCGTTACCTTCTTGATCGAATCCACGCGACGATCGGCTCTACGCCGAAATCGAGAGGTAGAAACATGACGCTGGCGGAAGAGACGGCGGCCTTTGCCGCCAAGAGCGCGGCCAACCCCGACCCCAAGAGGAAGGCGGTCTACGCCGAACAAGCGGCGGCCCTGGTCGAGTCGGGCATAGCCGATACAGCGCTCAACGTCGGCGACAAGGTTCCGATGTTCGAGCTGCCCGATGCTTTCGGGAATGCCGTCAGGCTGGCCGACGTCCTCGAGCAGGGACCCGCGATTATCTCCTTCTATCGGGGTTCGTGGTGCCCCTTCTGCAACCTGGAGCTGCGGGCCCTACAGCGTGAGTTTGAGGCCATCAAGGGAGCCGGCGGCACCCTTGTCGCCATCTCCCCCAATGTCCCAGATGAGTCGCAGGGTCTGATCGACGAACATGAGATCACCTTCCCGGTCCTTTCCGACCAGCACAATGTGGTTGCTCGGCAGTTCAAGCTGGTGTTCGAGATGGAGGAGAGCTTGGTCGAGCACTACCGGGGCATTGATCGAAACATAGATCAGATGAACGGATCGGATGTGTGGGAGCTGCCGGTCCCGGCCACCTACGTCGTTGACCAGTCGGGCGTGATCCAGTTTGCGTTCGTAGATTCCAACCACCGGGTGCGGGCCGAACCGGCCGATGTGATCGCCGCGGTAGCTGAACTCACCGGCTAACACCGCTCCTTTCCCAAGAACCCCATAGGCTTGCTTCGCACGACTGAAGGAGGAGATGGCGTGATTCTGGTCAACACCGAGACTGTTCCCGGCAAGGAGATCACTGCCTTCCATGGCCTGGTCCAGGGCAACACCATCCGGGCCAAGCATCTGGGGCGCGACATCGGAGCCGCCCTCAAGAACCTGGTCGGCGGAGAGCTGCAGGCTTACACGGAGCTCCTGTCTGAGGCCCGGCAGGAGGCTCTCGATCGGATGATTTCCCAGGCCGAAGGCATGGGCGCCAACGCGGTGGTCAATGTCCGGTTCACTACGGCCTCGGTGGCAGGCGGGGCGGCCGAGCTGTACGCCTACGGCACCGCGGTGACGGTGATTTGATGGGCGCGCTTGTACTTGCGCTGGCCATAACGGCCGGCCTGGTCCTGCTGGGGTACGTGGTCGGGAGCTATCGGGAGCGAACCCATCTGGCTGATCTCGATCGCCGGGAAGCCGCCACTGCCTCGGTCGTCGTCGTTGATGTCAAACAGACTCCGCCCGGCATGGCAGTGGGTGGCGGACGGTTGGTTGCAGGCGGAGTCGTCATCGCCGCCGACTATTTCAAGTCCTTCCTGGCCGCCTGGCGCAACCTGATCGGCGGCGAGGTCAAGACCTACCAGACAATGCTGATGCGGGCCCGGCGTGAGGCGCGCCTTCGCATGGTGGAAGAAGCTCGTGAATTGGGGTCCGACCTGATCGTCAACGTACGGTTCGAGTGGTCCGATGTCGGCCCCAGGACGGCCAGTGCGGAGATCCTCTGCTACGGAACGGCGATTACCGGCTCGTAGCCCGCAACGGCTAGGCCATCACGGCGTCGATGCTCGCCATCACATCGGGGTCGAGGCGCTCGATGACGTCGAACGCCTTCAAGTTCTCGTGCACCTGCTCGATGCGGCTGGCCCCGGTGATGACGCTAGTGACGTTGGGATTGGCGGCACACCAGGCGATGGAGAGCTGAGCCAGAGAGCACTTGAGTTCATCGGCAATTTCGGCCAGCTTGCTCACCCTGGCCAGGTTCTCCTCATCGGTGAGAGGGCCGCTCAGCCACTTGTGAAGGTCGCCGCGGCTGCCCTCGGGAATCCCGTCCGAGTACTTGCCGGTCAGTAAGCCTGATGCCAGTGGGCTGAATGTGGTTGTGCCCAGGCCGATGTCCTCATAGAGGCGGGCGAACTCGTTCTCGACTTTGCGGCGGCTGAACAGGTTGTACTCGGGCTGCTCCATCTGTGGTTTGTGGAGATGGTGACGCTCAGCGATCTCCCAGGCGGCACGGATCTCGTCGGCAGTCCACTCGGAGGTCCCCCAGTAGAGGGCCTTGCCGGAAGAAACGATGTCGTGCATGGCCCACACGGTCTCCTCAATCGGGGTTTCGGGATCGGCCCGGTGGGCGTAAAGAAGGTCGACGAAGTCGAGACCGAGGCGTTCCAACGAGCCGTCGATCGCTTGCATCAAGTACTTGCGGTTGAGGGTGTTGCGCATGTTGGGGCCGGGCCGAAGGCCCCAGAACAGCTTGGTAGAGATCACATAATCCTGCCGGTCCCAGCCCAGGTCCTTGATGGCGCGACCCATCAGACTCTCCGACTCACCACCGGCGTAGGCCTCGGCGTTGTCAAAGAAGTTGACGCCGGCGTCGAAGGCGGCCTGCATCGATTCGCGGGCGACCTCGTCTCCGAACTGGCCGTGGAATGTGATCCACGATCCCAGCGAGAGCACGCTCAATTTGATTCCAGAGTCCCCGAGCCTTCGATACTCCACGTTCTGCCTTTCGATGAGTCCCGTTCGAGGATAGGAACGCTCGGACCGGTCCGCTTCACCGCCCCCGGCAACTACCCTCCGCTCATGATTCAAGTTGTGGAAGTCGGTCCCCGTGATGGCCTCCAGAACGAGTCGAAGGTCCTCTCCACCCACCAGAAGGTCGAGCTGATCGAGTGGTTGGTGGCGGCCGGCTCGGCTCGAGTTGAGATCGTGAGCTTCGCCCATCCTTCCCTGGTCCCGCAGATGGCAGACGCCGAGGCCGTGGCCGAGCACTTTGCCGGCCGGGACGACTTCTCCCGGATCGGTCTGGTCATGAATCGGCGGGGGTGGGAGCGTTCCCAGCGCCTCGAGTTGGATGAGATCAACATTCCGGTGGGGGCCACCGACGGGTTCAACCAGGCCAATGTGGCCGCCACTCCCGACGACACCATCGATCTGGTGGCGGCAGTGGTCGCGGGCTCGGAGCTTCCCGTGACCGGGACGATCTCGGTCGCTTTCGGCTGCCCATA
>JBPCTX010000256.1:0-12421 GCA_051011455.1 Acidimicrobiia bacterium
CGCCGTCGGCGAGCGGTCCGACCCCTTCGGGTGTTCCGGTGAGAATCACGTCGCCGGGCAGCAGGGTCATCACGCCACTGATGAAGGCGATCAGTTCGGCAGGGCCGAACACCATGTCGGACAGCAAACCGTCCTGGCGAATCTCATTGTTGACCCGGCAGATGATGCGCTGACCTTCCAGCGGATCGAACTCGGTCTCGATGGCGGGGCCAAGCGGACAGAAGGTGTCAAACCCCTTGCCGCGCGCCCATTGGCCGTCGCGGCGCTGCAGGTCGCGGGCGCTGATGTCCTGGCCGACGGTGTAGCCGAGCACATATGACCCGGCATCTTCGACCGCCACGTTGCGGGCGACCTTGCCGATGACCAGCGCCAACTCCGCCTCGTGCTCGACCTGCTGAGAATGGGGGGGAATGCGGATGGCCGCCGCCGGGCCTATCACCGAGGTTGACGGTTTGATGAAGATGATCGGCTCGTCGGGAACCGGGACGTCGTGCTCGGCGGCGTGAGCGGCGTAATTGCGCCCAACGGCAACAACCTTGGTGGGGATGCTGGGCGACAGCAACCGGGCCTCATTGAAGTCGATGACCGCCTCGGTCGGCTCCCAGGCCACGAAGGGGCTGCCGCGATAGAGGCGGATGCCTTCCGGCTCGACTCCCCCGTAGCTGATCTCGTCGCTCGAGGAGCGGGTACGAACGATCTTCACGATCGCGGTTCGAGTGTCATTGGGAGAGCGGAACCTCTCCCAGGGCCAGGCGATGGCGCAGATCGGCCGGCGAGAGGGCCAACAGCTCCGGCGGGAGGAGTCCTGACATCTGGCGGGCGGCCAGGTTGCTGTGAGCGGCCCGGGGCGCCCACTGCTTGCGGGCTGCCACCAGCCGGCTCGTCACCGAGTCGGGGACCTCCTCGCGGGCGTCGAGACCCAGGAGCAGCAGCGCGAAGCTCAGATCGTCGGCGCTGGGGGCCTTGCCGGTTGACGAGGCCCGCATCGACATAACCACCGCCAGAGTGGCATCGACATTGTGGCGGCTCTCCCCCTCTTCCAGCTCGTACTCAGCTCCGGCCGCCAGCTTGAGGGCATATCCGGTGTCGGGCCCGGGAGTTCCGAACCCGCCGCCCCAGGGAACGTCGTCTGGGCTGTGCAGATCGCCTGGACGGGCTGCTTTCCAGCGCCGGGCGGGAGCAGGCCCGGCTTGTGGCCGCGGGGCGTCTGCGGCTGTGATGTCTATCTTCGGTTCCTGGCCCATCAGACGAAGTCGAGCCAGTCTCGGTAGGCGTCCAGCTTGCCCGTCACTGCCCCCATGAACAGCTCCTGGGCCCGCAGGGTCACCGGTCCGGGCTTGCCGGTGCCGATGGTCCGATGGTCGACTTCCCGGATGGGAGTGACTTCGGCGGCGGTCCCGGTGAAGAAAGCTTCATCGGCGTAGTAGACGTCCGAGCGGGTGAGGTTGGCCTCTTCCACCGTTGCGCCATCGTCGCGCAGCAGTTGCATAACCGACTGCCTGGTGAGGCCGTCGAGCGCACCGGCTTGCGGGGAGGGGGTGCGCACCAGCCCGTTGCGGATCAGGAACAGGTTCTCCCCGCTCCCCTCGGCGACGTAGCCGTCCATGTTGAGAAGGAGGGCCTCATCGAAGCCGGCGGCATTGGCTTCCAGGCGGGCCAGGATGCTGTTGATGTAGCCCCCGGTCCCTTTGGCGTCGGGTATGAACATCGATTGGTGAATGCGTCGCCAGGAGGAGACACCCACCCGGATCCCGTTCTGCAGGCCCTCATCACCCAGGTAGGCGCCCCAGCGCCAGGCGGCAACAGCCACATGCGGGGTAGCTCCGGTCGGATTCAAGCCCATGCTCCCGGTACCGAGGAACACGATTGGTCGGATGTAGCAAGCGGTCAGCTCGTTTGTGGCAATGACCTCCCGGGCCGCCTTGACCAGCTCCTCGGCACCGTAGGGAAGGGGGAGCTGATATGCGGCCGCACCCCGCACCAAGCGCTCCATATGCTCGGTGAGACGGAATACCGCCGGTCCCGAGTCGGTCTCGTAGGCCCGGATGCCCTCGAAGACACCGGTCCCGTAATGCAGCGCATGGGAGAGGACGTGGACGGTGGCGTCCTCCCATGCAACTAACTCGCCGTCCATCCAGATGTATTTGACCGGTTCCATGGGTCACATGTTGGCACGTTCGCGGGGCAGGCGGAACCGCAAACGCCTCCCGGCTAGCGTGACCGGATGCGTCGGATTGTGGCCAGCTCGTTTGGCCTGGGTTTCATCCCCGGGCGCCTGTTTGGATCAGACAACGGGGCCGGCACGTTCGGTGCGGCGCTTGCCATCCCGTTTGCCCTGCTGATCGAGAACGGATGGATCGAGTTGGGCCTGGTAGCCGGGGTGACGGCGGTCGGCTTGTGGGCGGCCCGGCCTTTCTCACAGGGCGACCCGGGTTGGATAGTCATCGATGAGACCGCCGGCGCCTGGTTGGCGGTAATCGGATTGGCCGGTTGGCCTTTCGTGGTCGGATGGGTGGTGGCGAGAGCGGCCGACATCACCAAATGGCCGCCGGGAGTCAAGCAAGCAGAGCGGCTGCCTGGGGCGTGGGGCGTGATGGCTGATGACCTGGTAGCGGGCCTTTACGGCCTGGCCGCAGGAGGCGCTCTAGCCGTTCTCTGAAGGCGCGAAACATTTGCGCGCTCACGGTTCCGGAGGCAACGGCGGGTGGTGCTATCGTCCGCGCAAGGGAGAAGGGGAAGCAGGCTCGATGCGCAAGATTGCAGTGGTCACGACGCTGTTCGTGGTAGCTCTGTTCGCCCTGCCCTTGGGGGCGGCCGCCACCGGCGGAGGTTCGGACAGCAGCCCGGCAGCCGCAACCTGCCCCTTGCCGACCGGCCAGGGTGCTTATGTCGTCGACATAGGCACTGAGCGGCTTCTGGCCTGGGATTCCGCCAAATCAACCGCCGGGCCCGCAGCTTTCTCGCTACCGGCCGGCTCCTATGACGTCTACCTGACCTCCTACGACGACCACAGCAACAAGACCCATCAGAGCCAACTCGAGGAGCAGTGGTACTTGCAGGGACTGGCCGGAGCTTCAGTCGTCTTCACTACCGCCGCCACCCCCGATCTCCCCGAGACCACCGACCTGCAGTCGTTCATGGTCGGCTCCATCACGACCGGCCAGGCCATCGACCACGTGCTGGCAGTGCATGCCGCCTACCCGGATCAGTTCGAGCCACATTCGGTGGCCCCTTTGTGTGCCGGTTTCTATCCGACGGGAACGGGACCGATCCCGTCACCGCATTGTCCGTTCCCCCAATCCCCGTATGTCGCCTCCATCACCACCGAGTTGCTGTTGGCCTGGGACGCGGCCCGCTCGATGGCCGGCCCGGTTGACTTCTCACTGCCGGCCGGCACCTGGGACGTGTGGGCAGTGTCATACGACAACCACAGCGACAAGTCTCATCAGGTGCAGCTGCAAGAGAAGTGGTACCTGGAGGGCCGGGCGGGCACGTCGGCGATCTTCACGACTCCGTCCACGCCCGACCTGCCCGAAAGCGTCGATCAGGCCACGTTCTTCCTGGGATCGGTGGCTGTGCCGAGCGCCATCAACAACATCAAGGCGATCCACACCGCTTACCCGGCCGATGAACCGCACTCGGTTGCCCCGCTCTGCGTCGCCTTCTATCCGCAGGGCACAACACCAACCTCGACCACCCCTGGAGGCGGAAACGGAACCAGCACCACCGCCACCACAAACGGAGGCGGAAACGGAACCAGCACCACCGCCACCACAAACGGAGGCGGAGGCGGCACCACCGCCACCACAAACGGAGGCGGAGGCGGCACCACCGCTACGACCGGCGGCAGCGGGGTCTCCGACTCGGGGGCTACCGGCACAACTGTAGGAGCCGGCCTGGAGGGGAACACCTCCCAGACCCTGCAGCAGCTTCCCCTCACCGGCATCGAGCTGGAGACTGCCTTCACCGCGATCGTGGCACTCATGTTTGGTGTCGGCCTGGTGCGGCGGGCCCGCGATTGGCAATCACGCCTGGATCGCCGGGCCGCCCGGGTCTGGCGCCGCCCGCTTCACTGACAAGCGGACTAGCTTCGGAAGAGACGGCCTACCAAGGAGAGGCAATGGAACCCTGGTCTCCCAATGTGATCGTGTCGGCAACCGATGGCTCTGAACAGAGTTTGCGAGCTGCCAACGTCGCCGCCGCGGTGGCCCGCACCAACGATGCGAAGCTGTACATAGTCACCGTCGTCCGACCGCCCGAAGGCTGGTGGGGAATCGTCGGTGCGCCTCCGCCGGCCGAGTCGCTCGGCAATGCGCTGGCAGACGCACAGCGAGTGGTGTTGGAAAAGACCGCTGAGGCCATCGACCTGAGTGGAGTGCGATACGAGACGGTTGAAGAAGTCGGCGACCCCGCCAATCAGCTGGCTGCTTTCGCAGACGCCAAGGACGCCGATCTGCTGGTGATCGGCCAACGCGGCGCCGGGTTGGTAGAGCGCATCATGGTCGGCTCGGTCGCCGACCGGCTGGTGCACATCTCCCACACACCTGTCATGGTCGTCCCGTAGCCAGATGCGCCTGCTCGTAGCCGACAAGTTCCCGGACTCGGGCCTTGCCTACCTCCGGGAGCAAGGTCACGACGTGACCTACCTCCCAGACACCAGCGCCGGTGACCTCGGCAATGCCGTAGACGGCAACGAGATCCTGGTCGTCCGGTCGACCGAAGTGGACGCGGCCGCCATCGAGCGCGCCCCCGACCTGGCCCTGATCGTCAGGGCGGGCGCCGGCACCAACACCATTGACCGCGAGGCCGCTGCCGCCCGGGCAATTCACGTCTCAAACGTTCCCGGCCGCAACGCGATCGCGGTGGCCGAGCTCACCATGGGACTGATTCTGGCGATTGACCGGCGCATCCCGGACAACGTCAGCGACCTGAGGGCGTCCGAATGGAACAAGTCGGCCTACAGCAAGGGCCTCGGGTTGATGGGCAGGAGCCTGGGGATCATCGGCCTGGGGGCTATCGGCATGGCGGTCGCCTCCCGGGCTGCCTCTTTTGGCCTCCGCCTGCACGCTCTGGCCAAGAGTCGCAGCCAGGCCACCGAAGAAGCTATGGCCGAGCTCGAGTTCACTATTCACGATGACATCGAGACGCTGGCGGCGGCAACCGACATCATCACACTGCACGTTCCGGCCACCTCCGATACCAGCGGCCTGGTCGATACCCGGTTCCTAGCCGCCCGCAAGCCCGGCACCGTCCTCATCAACACCTCCCGAGCCGACGTAGTGGACGAGGCGGCCCTGTTGGCCGTCATCGACGACAAAGACCTCTGGGTGGGCGTTGACGTGTTCGCCGATGAGCCCGGGTCCGGCACGGACCAGATCCACTCGCAACTGGCCGGCCACCACCGGGTTTACGGGACTCATCACATTGGTGCCTCAACCGCCCAAGCCCAGGCCGCGGTCGCGGCCGGGGTTCTGGAGGTCATCGACGCCTTCGCAGGCGGCGAGATCGTCAATTGTGTGAACCTGCAGCCGCACGTCCCCGACACCACCCGCATCACCGTCCGCCACGTTGACCAGGTCGGGGTACTCGCTTCAATGCTGATGCTGATCCGCGACGCCGGAATCAACGTCGAGCACATGAGCAACCTGGTATTCCAGGGAGCTGAAGCGGCCAGCGCCACCCTGGACCTGAAGGGCAAGGTCACAGATGACCTTCTCGAACGGTTGATGGAAATCCCCGAGATCATCCACGCCCGATTCAACACATGAGAGCCATCAACTTCTGCGCCGGCCCCTGCACGCTGCCCATGACCGTGCTGGAGGAGGCTCAGGCAGAGTTTGTCGACTTCGCCGGCAGCGGCATGTCCTTGATAGAGATGAGCCACCGGTCTCCCCAGTACGACGAAGTCCACAATGAGGCACTCGGACTGGTTCGCTCCCTGTTCGGAGTGCCGGATGAGTTCGAGATCTTGTTCTTGCAGGGCGGAGCGTCGCTGCAATTCTCGATGGTGCCCCTCAACCTGTTGCACGGCGGTGCCTCGGCCGGATACGTCGTGTCGGGCTCCTGGGGGAAGAAGGCACTGGAAGACGCCACCCATCACGGCGCCGTCTACGCGGCCTGGAGCGGAGCGGACAACGGGTTCACTCGCATGCCTGCCTCCCCGGAGGTGGAGGTTCGCCCCGGGTCCCGCTACCTGCACGTCACCTCCAACGAGACCATCCACGGGATCCGCATGGTTGAGTGGCCCGAGACCGACGTGCCGCTGGTGGGTGATATGTCTTCGGACTACCTGTCCCGAGCCATCCCGTGGGATCGCTTCGACGTCGTGTACGGCGGAGCCCAGAAGAACCTGGGCCCGGCCGGGCTGGCCATTGTGTTCGTGCGCCGGACGGCGCTGGAGAGCACCAACCGCGACCTGGGCGGCTACCTGCGCTGGGACATCCACGCCGACAAGAACTCGCTGTACAACACACCGCCGGTCTTCGCCATCTACATGATGGGCAAGACCCTCAAGTGGATCGAGAACGGCGGCGGGTTGTCGGCAATGGAGACGGCCGCGGCCGGCCGGGCCGCTCTCATCTATCGGGCGATAGACGAGAGCGACGGCTTCTACCGAAGCCCGGTGGATCCACCCGCCCGCTCCCATATGAACGTCGTGTTCCGACTTCCCGACGAGGAGGCAGAGGCTCGCTTCGTTGCCGCCGCCGCAGGGCAGGGAATGCTGAACCTGAAAGGCCACCGCTCGGTAGGCGGGGTGAGGGCCAGCCTGTACAACGCCATGCCGATGTCGGGAGTGGAGGAGCTGGCGTCCTTCATGGGATCGTTCCGGTGATCCGCCCGCTCGACGGATACATCGTTAGCCAGGCGGCGGCCGATCGGGTGGTTGCGCCGGTCGCCGAAGACCTCGGCCCCGACGAACGGGACCGCATCCTCGCCTCCAATCCCGACACCAGCCTCTTCCTACTCACCGAGCAACCGGCCGCCCGGGCCACCGCCCGCAACTATCTGGACCGGGTGACTTCAGACGGCACCTTCCAACCCACCGGCGGATGGTGGGTGTACCGCATCACCGACGGTGACCATCGCCAGACCGGCGTAGTAGCCGAGGTGTCGGTTGAGGCCTACGAGTCCAATCGGATAATGCGCCACGAGAACACGGTGGCCGAAGTCGCCAACCATGTTGCCGACGCCCTCGATGAGATGGGCGGCTCCGTCCATCCCGTATCGCTGGTGTACCGGCGACAAGCGGCCGTAGATCGGATTGTGGCGGGGGTGGTGGATGAGCCGCCTGCGGTGCGGGTCCAGCGTGGCGACCGTGGCCAGGAAGCCTGGCCGGTGGCCGATCCCGGCGAGCTTGCCGCCGCGCTTGAGTCCGTCCCCACCCTCTATATCGCCGACGGGCACCATCGCTCGGCGGCGGCGGCTGTGCTGGCGGAGCGCTACCAGGCCGGGCCGGAGACCGCCCGGTCGCACTTTCTGGCCGCCCTCTTCCCCGACACGGACATGCGCGTCCTCAGCTACCACCGCTGCCTGCACCTGCGGGCCTACTCCCCTGCTGAAATCCTGGCCGCCATTGCCCGCCACTTCCCGATCGCCGCCATCGAGGAGCCGTCCGATGGTCACGGAGTCCCCGATCCCGGCGAGGTCTGGCTGTGTGTGGAAGGCTCGTGGTACACGCTCAACCTGCCTCACAACCCCGACGAAGGACCGACTGCCGCCCTTGATGCCGCCCGCCTCCAGCATCAGATCCTGGGGCCCATCTGCGATGTCGCCGACCCCCGCACCGATCCCAGGCTCAACTATGTGCCCGGCAGCATCCCGCTCCCCGAAATGGCCACAGCCTGCGGAGCCCAGGCAGGCATCTCGTTCGTGACCAGGCCGCCCACGGTCGACGATGTCATCGCAGTCTCGGATGCCGGCGGAGTGATGCCGCCCAAGTCCACGTGGTTTAGCCCCAAGATCGGAGCCGGGATCTTCCTGCGGCGGCTGGACGGCTAGCTAGCCAGCCCGGGCCCGGCAGGCCAATGCCCGCTCCAACCGGTCGATCGCCTCGACCAGCAGGCGATGCAGCGTTGGTGGCTCGTCAGACGAGGCCAGCGCTGCCCTGGCATACCCGAGAGCCGCCTCATCCACCCGGTACCGGGGCAGCATGGCGCGGAAATAGGCGCTGGCCACCTCATGCTCCCGGGCTTCGAACACCGCATGGACCCCCGAGAAGAACGGTTCGACATAGGGAGAAAGCAGGTCGGCCTGGCCGGCCCAGTTGAAGCCGGCCATCGCCGCTCGATCCAGGCTGAGAGACCCGTAGCCGTCGCTGTGGAGGCGTTCCCAGGCCTCCGCCTTGGCTTCTGCTGTGGGTGCGGCAGTCTCGACCGAGAGTATGGACCGCCTTCCCCGGTGGCTGGGGTCACGTTCCAGCTCGCGAGCCGCCCGGTCGGCCGCCTCAGCCAGGCCGGCGGCCGAGGAACGGATGGCCAGCGCCCAGCGCATCTCCTGGTCGATCGCCAGCCCGTCCACGGCGGCGGCGCCATCCACCAGGCCGGCCAGGACGGCCAGGTCGGAAGGAGTCTCAGCTACCCGCAACGACGCCCGCAGCCACAACACCCTCGGGTCACCGGGAGGAACCGCTTCCATCGCCCGGACCGCGGCGGCTACAAACCGGCTCGACTCGGCCACCCTGTTCGCTTCGGGCACATAGCGGTGAATCGCGCTGGTAGCCGTGTCCGTGACCACCTTGATGATGTACAGGTTCGACTCTGCCGCCAGCTTGGCCTCAACCAGTTCGAGAAAGTCGAGGGAGGAGAAGTGCTGATCGCGCACCATGTCCCACAGCGAGGTCCACAGCTGTTGACGCAGCAAAGGATCGCTGATCTCGTCGAGGCGCTCCTCGGCAAAGCGCAAGGACCTCTGATCGAGCACCACTTTGGCATAGGTGTGATCGTGATGGTTGGGAAAGACCAGGACCGGATCCATCCCGCCGATCGCACTCGCCACCGGCCGGCGGCCACCAGAGATCTCGATTGCATGCGATTCCACGACCACGCCGGTGTCAGCCTCGCGCACCACCGCCACTTCAACTGAGTGCGGCCGAATCGTGTCGTCGCCGGGCGGCCCTTCCTGCACTAGATCCATGCCGGCCACTGTCCCATCGACTGTGTGCCACTCGACTGCCAGAGTGTCGAGGGAGGGGGCCTCCAGCCAGGCAGCCGACCAGGCGTGCAAATCGGTTCCTGAGCCTTCGGCCACCGCAGTCAGGAAGTCTGAGAGCGTGGCGTTTGAGAACGCGTGGCGGGCAAAGTAGGCGCGCATCCCCTCCCGGAACACGTCCTCGCCGACCGCAGCCACCAACTGCTTGAGCGCCGAGGCCCCTTTGCCGTAGGTGATGCCATCGAAGTTGAGGAATGTCTCGTCGGTGGTGGCGATGTGGTCGGCAACCTGGTGGGTGGTTGGAAGCTGGTCCTCTGCCATCGCCCATAGCTTCATGTCGGCCTGAAAGTCCTGCCAGCCCTGGTCGAAGTCGGTGATTCGTTCGAGTCCCAGGTAAGCCATGTAGGTGGCGAAGCTCTCATTGAGCCAGACGTCGTTCCACCACGCCATCGTCACCAGGTCGCCGAACCACTGATGGGCCAACTCGTGTAAGAACACTTCGGCCCGGGCCTGGAGCTGATTGTCGGTCGGATGGTCGCGGAAGATGTATCCGTCCGAGTATGTGACGTTGCCGACGTTCTCCATGCCGCCCCAGTTGAACTCGGGCACGAAGACCTGGTCGTACTTGGTGAATGGGTAGGGGTGGCCGAAGAACTCGGCGAAGAAGTCAATGCCGGCGCCGGTCAGTTCGAGCAACTCTTCAGCGTCGAGATGGTCGAACAGGGAGGCACGGCAGTAGAGGCCAAGGGGGATTCCGTCATGCTCGGACTTGACCGACTGGTAAGGGCCCGCCACCACCGACACCAGATACGTGCTGAAGGGCACGGTGGTTTCGTAAACCCGCCGCAGTCTGCCGTCGGCCTCCTCGTCGACTGCAACCGGGCGGGAGGCCGTGATGACCTCCCATTCGGCCGGGGCAGTGACGGCCATCTCGTAGGTGGCTTTGAGGTCGGGCTGATCGAAGCAAGGGAACATCCGATGGGCTGCGAACGGCTCGAACTGGGAATAGACGTATTCGGCGTTGTCCTCCGGGTCGAAGAACTGATGGAAGCCCTCGCCCGAGTGGTCATAGTTGTTGACGTACCGGACACGGACCTCGTTGTCGGTCTCCAGCCACTCCGGAGCCAGCTGCAAGCGGTTATCGCGCCACACCGGCTCGCGATCGATCCCGTTGACCGTGAAGCGCTCGACGACCGAACCGGTGAAATCGAGGAAGGTTCCCTCCGATCCCAGGCGAGTGAACCGCACGGTGCAGTCCCCGGCGTATGTCTTGGCGCCGGCCTCCAGGTCGAGATGCAACACATAACCAACCGCAGACACGGTTCGCGCTCTAAGGCGGGCCTCGTCCTGGGACAGCCGGTCGGGAGCGAGGACGACTTCCAAGACGCCTAGCCGGCCCGGGACTGGATGATCTTCGACACAACTCCGGGATCGGCCTTGCCCCCGGTGGCCCGCATCACCTGGCCGATCAGAAATCCCATCACCTTGCCGTCGCCGGCCTGGAGTTTCTCAACCGCCTCCGGGTTGGCAGCCAGGACCTCATCGATCACCGGCTCGAGGGAGGCAGTGTCTGACACTTGAATCAGGTCGCGGCCTGCTGCCACCTCGGCCGGGGACCCCTCCCCTGCCGCCACCCCCGCCAGCACTTCTTTGGCCGCCGAGGCCGAGAGACTGCGATCTGCCACCATCGCAGACAGTTCGGCCAGGACCGGGCCATCGATCGGGCTATCGGCCAGAGAAACTTCGGCCTTGCGAAGCAAGGCGGTCACCTCGCCAGTCAGCCAATTGGCCACGGTCTGGGCATCCCCACCGCCTGCCACAGCAGCCTCGAAGACGGAACCGGCCGTGACTTCGCGGGAGATCAAGCCGGCGGCGGTGGCCTCGAGCCCCATCGCGACATAGCGGGCCCGGGACTGGGCGGGCAGCTCGGGCAGAGAGTCTTCAACCCGGCTCCGCCAGTCGTCATCGACCGCTACAGGCACCAGGTCGGGCTCGGGAAAGTATCGGTAGTCGAAGGCCTCTTCCTTGGATCGCATTCCGGAGGTAGCGCCGGCCTCCTCATCCCAATGGCGGGTCTCCTGCACCACTGCCTCACCGGCCTCGAGTAGGGCAGTCTGGCGTTCGATCTCATGCTCCAGGGCCCGCTGCAGCGAGCGCAGTGAGTTCATGTTCTTGACCTCGACCTTGGTGCCGAACTGCTCAACCCCGACCGGCCGCAGCGAGACGTTGGCATCGAATCGCATGCTTCCCTCCTCCAGTTTGGCGTCCGAGACGCCCAGCCGCAGGATGGCGCCGCGCAGCTCTGTCACGAAGGCTCTGGCCTGTTCGGCGGAGCGGATGTCGGGCTCGGAGACCACTTCCATCAGTGGCACCCCGGCCCGATTGAAGTCGAGCAGGGAGTGGCTGGCGGCGTGAATCCTGCCACCCTCTCCAACGTGGGTGCTCTTGCCGGTGTCGTCTTCCATGTGCACCCGCGTGATGCCCACGCGGGTCGTCTCTTCCCCCACTTCGACATCCAGGTGGCCGTCGACACACAACGGCTCGTCGTACTGGGAGATCTGATAGTTCTTAGGCATGTCGGGATAGAAGTAGTTCTTGCGACTGAACACCGAGTGCTCGGCAATCGAGCAGTTGAGGGCCAGGCCGATGGTCATGGCGTACTCGACGGCACGGGCATTGACCACCGGAAGGGCGCCTGGCAGCCCCAGGCAGACCGGGCACACATTGGTGTTGGGCGGCGACCCGAAGTCGACCCGGCACCCGCAGAACATCTTGGAGTCGGTGGTGAGCTCGACGTGGGTCTCGATGCCGATCACGGGCTCGTAGGCCATTAGCGGGCCTCCGAACTCGCGTATGGGGCCCGGGCATCGAAGCCGGCCAGCCGCTCCACCTCCGCCGCCACCCGGAACATGACCGGTTCGCCGAGAGCCGGAGCCATCACCTGGAAGCCGATCGGAAGGCCCGCCGAGTCCAGGCCGATCGGCACCGAAATGGCCGGATCGCCGGACATGTTGGAGGGGATGGTGCACACGTCCGACATGTACATGGAGAGAGGGTCGGCAGTGCGATCCCCGATCGCGAAAGCAGTGGTGGGGCTGGTGGGCGATACCAGCACATCTGCCTGCTGGTAGGCGGCTTCGAAATCGCGGATGATGAGGGTGCGAACCCGCTGCGCCTGCCCATAGAAGGCGTCGTAGTAGCCGGCACTCAGCGCATATGTACCAAGCAACACCCGCCGAATGACTTCGGGCCCGAAACCTTCGGCTCGGGTCCG
>JBPCTX010000257.1:0-7228 GCA_051011455.1 Acidimicrobiia bacterium
TGGCAGGAGTGGAACCGACAGGACGCTCCGGAACCTGAAGGCCGCCGGTTCGGGCAGCCCGCCCTAGATGCGCGACTTGGCCCGGGTCTTCTCCCGCTTGCGGTCGCTTTCGGTCAGGAACTTCTTACGGACCCGGATTGCGCCAGGAGTGATCTCAACCAGTTCATCGTCGGCGATCCACTCGATGGCGGTCTCCAGCGTGTGCACCCGCGGTGGTTTCAGCTTGATGGCCTCGTCGGAGGCATGGGTGCGAATGTTGGTCAGTTGCTTGCCTTTGGTCGGGTTGACCGTCATCTCTTCCGGGCGTGACGCCTCGCCGATGATCATGCCTTCATAGACGTCGGCACCCGGCCCGATGAACAGCTCGCCTCGCTTTTGAAGGTTGTCGAGGGCGAACCCGGTGGAGGCTCCTTTCCGGTCCGAGGTCATCGCTCCTCCGGTCCGGTGCGGCATCTCACCAGCCCAGGGCATCCAGCCGGCGTGATGCTGATGGATGAGGGCGGTGCCGCGGGTGGTGGTCATTAGCAGCGAGCGGAATCCAAGCAGGCCGCGGGCAGGGGCTTCGAGGGTAACGATGGTGCGGCCGCTGTCACCGGGCCGCAGGTCGGTGACCTTGCCCTTGCGGGGAGCGGCGGCCTGGGTGACGGTCCCGACGTAATCGTCGGGCACATCGACGACGGCCCGCTCCAACGGCTCATGGGGCTTGCCGTCGATCTCATGGATGATCACCTCAGGACGGCTGACCTGAAGCTCAAATCCCTCGCGCCGCATCGACTCGATTAGCACTGCCAGCTGCAGCTCGCCCCGGCCGGCCACTTCGATGATCTCTGGCGAGGAGGTGGCTCCGATGCGAATGGAGACATTGCCGAGCACCTCGCGCTCCAGCCGATCCTTGATCTGGCGTGAGGTCAGGAACTTGCCGTCGCGCCCGGCCAGGGGAGAGGTGTTGACACCGAAGGTCATGCGGAGGACCGGTTCATCGACCGTGAGGCGGGGCAACGGTTGCGGGTCGTCGATGTCGGCGATGGTGTCGCCGATTTCAACCTCGGGGAAACCTGCCAGAACGAAGAGGTCTCCGGCCACTCTCTCCTCCACCGGGCTCCGGTCCAATCCGGTGAACCCGAGCAAGCTGGTCAACTTCCGTTTCAGAGGAGGTTCCTCATCATTTGAGTGACAGAGGGCAACCTGATCACCAGCCCGCATCGTCCCTTCCACCACCCTCCCGATGGCGAGCCGGCCCAGGTAGTCAGAGGCGTCGAGGTTGGTGACCAGGGCTTGCAGCGACGCGTCGGGGTTGCCGGCTGGCTCGGGGACGGTCCCGACGATTGCGTCCAGCAACGGGGCCAGGTCGGCGTCGGAGTCCGGCAAGCCGATGCCGAGCATCGATCTGCCTTCCCGGGCGACGGCGGAGATTATCGGGAACTCGATGTGATCCTCCGAGGCTTCGAGGTCGAAGAACAACTCGTAGATCTCGTCGACGACTTCATCGATGCGGGAGTCGCTGCGGTCCACCTTGTTGACGACAACCACTGCCGGCAGGTGAAGGGCTAGCGCCTTCGAGAGCACGTAGCGGGTCTGGGGCATGGGGCCTTCGGCCGCATCGACCAGCAACAGGACGCCATCCACCAGGGCCAGGGCTCGCTCCACTTCTCCGCCGAAATCGGCATGGCCGGGGGTGTCGACCAGGTTGATGCGAGTGCCCTTCCACTCCACCGACGCAGCCTTGGCCAGGATGGTGATGCCGCGTTCCCGCTCCTGATCGTTGGAGTCCAGCACGCGATCAACCTTCGTCTCATGGGCGGCGAAGACGCCGGTCGAGGCCAACATGGCGTCCACCAGCGTGGTCTTGCCGTGGTCGACGTGCGCGATCAAAGCGACATTGCGAAAGGAGGGGGGAGACATTGCGGGGAGGATGGTAGGGCGGGCAGGCGCTTAGTCCGGTTCCTAGGCTGATTGCGAGGAGGTGGTGTTGTGAACCTCACAGTCACCGGTGTTGAAGAAGGCCGGCCGATTCCGGCCGATTTCGCTCTCTGTATCCCCGACCCGGAAGCTCACGTGGCTTTCGCCCCCAATCAGAACCCCGCCCTCACCTGGGACGGGGCCCCGGATGGCACGGCCTCCTTTGCCGTGCTGTGTTGGGACCGCACGGTTCCAACTGCCGGCGACGATGTCAACCAGCCCGACCGGGAAGTGCCGGCCGATTTGCCGCGGACCGACTTCTTCCACTGGGTTCTGGTCGACCTCGATCCGTCAACGACTTCTATAGACGCGGGTCAGTTCTCCGACGGCGTTACTCCCCGGGGCAAGGACGGCCCGGACGCCCCCGGCGGAGCTCGTCAGGGATTGAACGACTACACCGGCTGGTTTGCGGGAGATCCGGACATGGAGGGCTTGTACTTCGGATACGACGGTCCCTGTCCGCCCTGGAATGACTCGCTGATCCACGAATACCTGTTCACCGTGTACGCACTTGACGTTGAACGGTGTGATGTGGACGGCGATTTCACCGGCGCCGATGTGCGAGCGGCCATTGACGGTCACGTCCTGGCCGAGGCAACGGTGATGGGCACCTACGCACTCAACCCTCGCCTGAGGTCGGATTGAGCGACGATCCGTTCACTCGGGCACTTCATGGTGACGACGGCGTCGCCGACGCCGCCGACATGGCGCCACCGATCCATGTCGCCTCCACCTACGACCGGTCAGGGCAATCCGACCTGGTCTATCGCCGCAACCAGCACGTCACGACCCTTCGGCTGGAGGCGGTGCTCGGCGCGCTGGAGGGTGGACGGGCGGTGGTCTACCCATCCGGGATGTCGGCCATTTCTTCGCTGCTGCGCCTTCTGAACCCGGCCCGGGTCTGTCTGCCCGCCGACGTCTATCACGGGACTCGTGCCTACGTGGAGTCGGCTCCGCAGGGCTGGGAGGTGGTGGCCGACTTTGATCGCCTCCAGGAAGGGGACGTCGCCTGGCTGGAGACCCCCTCAAACCCGAGGGTCCTGATCACCGACATCGCGGCAGTGGTGGACGAACTGGGAGGGCGCGGCGTCACCGTCGCCGTTGATTCCACCTTTGCCACCCCGGTGCTGCAGCAACCGCTGGCGCTTGGCGCCGACTACGTCGTCCATTCGTCCACCAAGTTCATCGGCGGCCACTCCGACGCGATGGGTGGTGTAGTTGTGACCGCCGACGATGACCAGGCAGACCAGCTGCAGGCGGCCCGGGTGAGAGATGGCTCCATCCCCGGTTCGCTGGATGTGTGGCTGACCCTGCGGGGAGTTCGCACGCTGCCGTTGCGGATCACCCGTCAGTCCGAGTCGGCTGCGACCATCGCCGCCTACCTCGATGGCCGGGTTCCGCTGGTGTGGTATCCGGGCCTTCCCACCCATCCCGGAAGTGACGTCGTCGCCCGTCAGATGAGCGCAGGCGGCGCCGTGCTCGCCTTCGAGTTGGGGACGTATGAGGAGGCGGCCGAGGCGGTCACCCGCTTTGATGTGTTCCGGCGGGCAACCTCTTTGGGGGGAGTCGAGTCCCTGGTAGAGCATCGTGCCAGCGTCAACCCCCTGGCGCCACCCGGCCTGCTCCGCCTTTCGATCGGCCTCGAATCCCCCGACGACCTCCTAACCGACCTGGAGACGGTCCTCGACTAGCCCAATCAGTCCGCTGAATCGCCGACCCTTCTCTTCCCCGCCCTGAGGGCGGGGTGGCTCCGCCGCAGGCGGAGGCGGGGTGGGGGGAGGCCTGAGTGTCCCCACATCGGATTGGTTTGTTGCTCCACCGTCTCCCCCATCCGTCATCGGCCGTACGGGCCGCTGCCTACCTTCCCCTCATGGGAAGGAAGAAGAGGGCCGCGTCTTGGATTCACCAGCCGTCGCACAAAAACGGCGACGCAACACCTGAGGGAGCGTTCGTCGCTGTTGGCTGTTGGCTGTTGGCTGTCAGCTGTTTGCCGTTTCCTACCAGTATTCCTCGTAGTGGACGTTGCCGTCGACGCCGCGGCGGTCGACGGTGAAACCCATTCCGGTGAGGATCTCACACACACCCCTGGGCTCGGGCCACTCCGGGTTTCCGTCGCCCCACTCTTCGGGGAGCCCGATCATCAGCGGGTTGCCGCACAGGAAGAACTGGGTCTGCTCCGGGTTGGGCGGGTGGCCGAGCACCTCATCCAGCATGCCGTTTGTGATCATGTCCTGGATGTAAACCTTGTTGTTGACGGTGTCGGCTTCGCGGGTAGTGAGGGCGAAGTACCGGTAGTTGGGGTACAGCTCCTCCAGGCGTCTGTGGGTCTCCAAATAGGCCAGGTCCCGCTGATATCGGACGGTGCAGGCGCTGACGATGCGACCGGTGTGGCCGTCGCGCAACAACTGGGCGGCCATGTTGTTGTGGGGAGCCTCGCCGGTTCCGGTTGAGAGCATGACCACATCTGTCTCGGGGTCGGTCACCGTCTGGAGCGTGTAGCGCCCGGCCACCTTGGCCCCCATGAAGATGCGGTCGCCGGCCTTCTTGAGGGCGAGGCGAGGCGTCAACTCGGGCAGGTGGTCCATGCCTTCCGGTCGCACCAGGACGATGTAGAACTCGACGCCGTCGATGTCCTCGGGGGCGACCAGGTTGTCGTTCTCATCGATCATTGGATGAGAAATCGAATAGGACCGCCGGACCAGTTTCTCCACCTTCGATTCATCGAGGTGCTCGTCTGAGCCGTCCAATCGCGGCTCCCAGTAGCCGAGCGCCAGGGTGGCGTACTGGCCGGGATCGTGGCGGGCGTCTCCCACGTCGGGTTTCACTCGCAGGATCCACAGGTCGCTGTGGTAGTTCTCGAACGAGGTGATGGTGGCGTTGTAATGCTTCTCGCGCAGTCGTTCGGCCAACCCGGCAAAGACCAGTGTGGGACGGGCTTCCAGGTCATGCGGCTTGTCGAGTTCCGGGAAGTGACGATCGTGGATGACGCCCCAGGCATGGCCGGGGGAGACGTAGATCATTTCGGGCGACTCGGGTTCGTCGGGGTCGGGGTCCTCTTCGGTGAGGACGTAGACCGCCGGTGGCTCCGAGACCGCCTCGAGGGTGATGTTGAGTCGATCGAGGTGCTTGGATCGCTCGCCGGTCCCCAGGCTGTAGACGATCCGGTCGAATACCAGGTCCGGGGTGCGGCGGTCCGAGAAGGTGACCATCGGGTACCCGTCGGCATCCACCACGTCGGTGGGATGTGAGTGCCAGAAGATGGTGGCCTTGCGCTCGGCCTCGACCCGCAGCAGGTCTTCCCGGGTCTGGCAGGCCAGTTGATCGAAGGCGATCGACGGCAAGCTCAGTACCACTGATTTATGCCCGCTCTCGATCAGGTCTTCGGCGTACTCGGCAGCGGTCTCGCCGGTACCGATGACCAGCACGTCGTCGGTTACCGGGATGGATGGCGGCATCTCGAAATGGATGCGGTCGGTCAGGGTGGTTGGTAGCTCGTAATCGGGGGGAATCGAGTGCTTGTCGACCCGTCCGGCCACCACGGCCACCGTCGCAGTGATTTCGAAGCCGTCACCGGCGATCGATACCACGCCGTCCTCGGTCAGCCGGGTCACCGGCTTGCCGAAGAGCAGGTCGGGTTGACCTCCCAGATCGGGGAGGTCGATCTCCTGGCTGTCGACCATTACGATCCGCTTGACCCCTGCCTCGTAGGCGTCGAGGGCGACGGAGATGCCGGCGCGGTTGGCCCCGATGATGGCCAGTTCGTATTCGACCGTGTCTGGAGTGTCGCTCATCGTGCCATGCTCCCACGCCATGCCGCCGGGGCGGCTCCTCTGGACGGCCGGTCTGGCTCGCTCCCGTCGTTGGTCGGTGCATGGTCAATCACGGTGGTACCTCCGCAGTGACCCTAACCCGGACCCCCTAGAGTCGATACGGGGCGTTTGTCCCATGGCAATGGGCGTTGGTCCCCCTAAGTGACCGGGTCGCCGCGGCCGCTTTTGCCCTCAGTCCTGCCAGAGGTGGGGGCGGGTCAGCAGACCGTCGAAGCCCAACTCGAGGCAGAGCTCCTCATAGGCGTCGCGGCGGGCACCCCGCCATTCCAGGTCATCGAGGTCTTCTTCGATCGGGACATCCCGCCGTAGCACCGCCAACTCGCGGTAGAGGAGGGCATCCTCCCGGCGGGCGGCCAGAGTCTCGGCCAGCTTGGCGGCACTTCGGACGGTGACCGCCCAGTCGGACGCATCGTCGGGTATCTCCTCAATCGAGCGGTAGTGGGCGAGAACCGTGGCGCTCGATTTCGCCCCCCAGCCGGGCAGGCCGGGGATTCCGTCGGCGGTGTCGCCGACCAGTCCCAGGTAGTCGGGGATCGATGACGGCGCCACCCCGAATTTCTCCCACACCCCCTCCTCGTCGCGTTCGATTTCCTGGCGGCGGTCGTAGGTGACCACCCGGGAGCCGTCCACGCACTGAGCGAGGTCCTTGTCGGGGCTGAGCAGGACCACCCGTTCCACCTGGTCTTCGAACTTCCAGGCTCCGCTGGCCAGGCCATCGTCGGCTTCGAATTCGACCATCGGCCACACCGTGATGCCGAGAGCTTCCCAAGCGCGCTCCGCCAGACGGAACTGCCCCATCAGGTCCTCGGGGATTCCCTCTCCGGTCTTGTATCCGTCGAACATCTGGTTGCGGAAGGACTCGATCACGTAGTCGGTGGCCACGGCGAGATGAGTGACCCCCGGCTCGCGCAGCAGACCGAGGGTGGAGCCGATGATGCCGGCGATCGCTCCCACCTCGGTTCCGTCGGGAGCGGACCGCTCCGGCGCACCGAAGTAGGAACGGAATAACTCGTACGTGCCGTCGAGCAGGTGCAGTTGCATCATCGGCATCTTACGGGGAGAGATTCTTCGGTTTCAGGCCGACTACCGTTGCGTCATGGAACGACGGGGCGCCTCCCGGATTGTGGTCGGCGAGGCCGAACTCACGAGTGGTCTCTTCTCCAACGAGTGGCAGCTGATCCAGCGCGGAGAGGTGCTGGCCAAGGCGATCCGACGTCCTCGCAATAACTACACCAGGGTCACCCTCAGCGACGGCACCCGCTGGACCCTGCAGCCCGACGGCTGGGGGTTGGTCAGGGCGGTCGAAGACGAGGTTCCATTTGCCCGCGCCACTCGCGACTCGTTCTGGGGCAACCGCTGGGAAATCTCGGGCCTCGGTTTCGCATACCTCCTTGAGCATGACGGGCACGTCCCGCGCCGCTGGCACCTGGCCGTGGGAC